>NZ_CM009684.1:0-113604 GCF_003028295.1 Shewanella morhuae
GGGCATAAACGTGCCAGAACTGATCGGCCTGACACGAGTTTGAACCAAAGCGCGCTAGCCGAAGCCAGCGCAAAAATGCGCGGGGTTTTAGCACGTGAACCAGACTAGGCAAGTCTGATTCGTTGAATCACTCTGGGTAGAGTGATTCGCGGCTCAATTTTAATGTCCGAATCTTTATCTAGATTAGTACGCTCATCTTTTAGATTGTCTTATACAGCTAGAGTAAACCATCAAATATTATTTTTTTTAGGTTTAACTTTTACCTCCTTTAACTAAGTACTGAGCGAGCCTATCACTTTCTTGAGGAAGAGAACTTGTGTTCATTTTGTACCCCAAACTTTTTACATCTTCAATAAGTTCTATTGCTCGTAACACTCCTATAGAAGAATCGATATCGTATACACTTAGTCCTGTAGTTTGAGATATTTTCCCTCTGGAGACTGATACTTCACTGAGGCTATTTTGGCGTATAGACAAAAGATAGAGAAACAACTTTAACGCATCTCTTTCTGATGGGTATCGATTCTTCAACCCTGTAAAGGAAACCACACGACCGTTTGGACCTAATAACGCTCGCAAGGTAACTTACACCATCCTGAAATTGATAAGCCTACAATCTCATATACTACCTTCCTTGTAGTACCTTGTTTATGAATTAAGCCGCAAGAGATTAACTTCTTAAGGCCCCTTGACACTAAAACCCGACTTAAAGAGCAGTATTCTGAAAGTTGATCATACGTCAAACTAGACCCAATCAACTCCCTTTCCCTCAACACTTTCAAGTGAACCTGTAATATTGGCGGGTACGGAATCATTTTTCGGTCACTATATAAGCACAAACAGATATAAATTTTTAGTGCTGAAATTTCACCGGAAATATCTTTCTCTCTTCGTGAACTAAAGTGTTCACGAAGTATTCCTTTACCAAGCCAATCCGAAGGCATTTTAACCCACAGTAAAGTTGGCATATTTAGAGTTTTCCTAATATTGAACCATAAACTCAACACCATATCCACTGACCAATGCAATGACTGTTATTAATAATAAAAATCAGTTCCTTATGAATCTTTGCTAGCCTCTCAAGAAGAGTTATAAACTCATCAAGATATTTCAAAACTATGCCCATGATATAAACCTCTAAGTGTCCCAATAAGTGCATCATTGAGTAAATGATTAAAGATGTCTATAACTGGACGCAATGTCTTTCTAGAGAGTAAAAAATGATTTAAATCCTTTAAACTTATGTTTTACTGTCTAATTAAATAGCAATTAAAAACAAAGTTAGTTCACAGCAATACCAAGTTAGTTCACGATGATGAGCAATAATCACCCACCTTAATCCAATTAAAGCATTACGATTACTCACTGTAATCGTATTTAAGGAGCGAAAGCATCAAATAATGAAAAATAGCGCAAGCGAAAAATGGCAGGATTGTATGCATGAATCAGACTAGCCAAGTCTGATTCGTTGAATCACTCTGTCTTAGAGTGATTCAATGGCTCATTTTTGGACATTTCCGAGATAAAGCCTTAACTCTAACTCGTCAGTTTCGGATAAAAATTTCTATGGGTTAACGCCTTGCTAAGCGCGCGAAAAATTGTTGGCTAAAATAAGCGAGGAACGAGCAAAAGCCAACGTTTTTTGTCCATTTAAGCAACTTGTTACATTCACTTTTGGAGAATTTTTTCCTTTTCCTGTTCATATTCTTCTTGGGATATAATTCCGTCATCAAGTAATGACTTTAACTCTCTTAATTCATCATATTTTGTTGGTGTCGTTGGGCTATTTTGAGCGCTCTGTTCTTTCTTAATAGCAACACAAGTAAATACCAACTCTGATCTAGGAAAGTTACCAGCAACATGCGCTCCTACAGAAACTCTTTCTCGAAGCAATTCATAACGGAGCCCTTTATTTTCACAGAAACTCTCAGCTCTATTTTCCGCACTATTTCGTACAGATTGAACAGATACAAATCCTGTAGCTCCTTGATGAAAAATTCTATATGCTTCTGAGTCAGGGATGTCGTTACGGATTATCGTTTCCTCACCTTCATATACTGCGCCATCAAAACCTGATTTACTTTTTTCTGCCCTTTGAATACTTGAAGAAACTGAGCAGGCAGTTAATAACAAACAAGCTATTACACCACTTAAATATTTTACTTTAATTACCATGTGCGCGACAGACCTTGTGAATGTAACATTTTATTCGTGCGCATGCGTGTTTACCTCGTTAGACCAGTGAAAACGCGCACGGTTAACTATCTGTATGCAAAGAACTTATCAGCTTTCTGCCAAATACACCATCTGGAAAAACGCGCATGCGCGTTTTCCAAACCTATTAACTAAAAGTCAGCTACTATAGTCACCTGATTTTATAGAGTTTTATTTTTTGCAGATGGAGTTAATGGCACTAATTTTGTCTGAAAATCATACCAAAACACCTAAATTTAAATACGACTGTATACCCATACATTGTTAGTTGATTTCTGGTAAGGCAAAACATAGGTAAATACATAAGAATTTTTATGGCAACAGGAATGGGAATTTTCGATTGATCTAACGAACTGAAAGAAGGAATGGGGCAGAAATGGCTTAGGATGACCTCCTTAACACTTACCAAGCCAAAATAATACAAACTAAATATGTCCTCCCCTTAATTAAGTCTACATTGGCTCAATATGATAATGAGACTAGCTCACTTAGGGTATACCCCAAGCAAACTAGCTACATCACATTGCCAATTGGTTCGCTATATTGATTTAAAACCCTACTCGCACTAGCATCGTAAACCACATCCTAAAAACACCAAATGAGGCAAAATGTTTATTCGGGCGGCCTACCTACGCGCATCAACAGATGAACAAGATGCCAATCGAGCCAGAAATGAGTTGGTTCAGTTTTCAGACAGTAAAAATGTTCGCATTGCCAGTTTTTATACTGAGACGCAATCAGGGACGAAAATTGAACGGCCTGAACTTGGGCGCTTAATCATAGACTCTCACCCTGGCGATGTTTTACTCATAGAAAAAGTCGATAGATTGTCTCGCCTCCCCTTCGAGCAATGGAAGGTCCTAAAAAGTAAATTGGTAAAAGCCAATATTCATATTGTGGTCGTTGACCAGCCAATGACACATGGGATCTTAAGTGGCACAGAAGAACATACCATGATCGCAAAGGTACTAACTGAGTTCATGATTGATTTAGCCGCGGCAATGGCCAGAGATGATTACGAGACAAGAAGAAAGCAACAAGCGCAAGGCATCGAAAAGGCCAAAACCTTAGGCAAATACCTTGGACGTCAGCCTGACCATGGATTAAGGCAAAATATTCGGTTACTACTCGATGAAGGGAAAAGCTGGTCACAAGTGCAGAGTCTGCTTAAATGCAGTCGTTCTACCATTGCCAAAGCAGCTAAGTTGAATGAGCTAAAAACCGATGAATCAATTCTCTAAAGATTTGATTCATTCTAAGGCAAAAACATGCCCCGCTGGAAGGAAGATACGGGCGAAATAGGGGTTCTGTAGCAAAGTTGAGTGTCATGCTGTGGATGCTCAAGTTCCCACGGACTCAGAACTTAACTCAGAGCTTCACTCAGATAATCAAGTAGCATGCGCACTTTAGGTGATAAGTGCCGGTTGTGAGGATAGAGTGCCCAGATCCCCTCTTTAGGTTGACGATTTTGCTCCAACAGTGGAACAAGCTGTCCATCTTCTAAAAAAGGCAATACATAGTACTCAGGTAGCTGAATGATGCCTATGCCTTTTATCGCGGCATCAACGAGTGCATAGCCACTGTTACAGGTCAAATTACCCTTAACCCTGACATTTCTCGTCTTTCCATTTTCCTGAAATCGCCAGTAATCTAATGTTCCCAACAGACAGTTATGCTGTTCCAGCTCAGACAGTGAGTGAGGTATTCCAAAAGTTGAAACATAATCTGGGGAGGCGCAAACATATTGAGTTCTTGAGCCTAGTCTTTTGGCCATAATACTCGAGTCTTTAAGCTGTCCGAGTCGAATGGCGAGATCGTACCCATCATCGATTAAGTCGACATTCTGATTCGTCAGATTTATCTTTACTTCAAGCTCTGGGTATTTAGCGATAAAATCGTTCACCAGCGGCGCAAGCGTTTTTTCACCATAAGTTACTGGAGCGGTAATTTTTAACAGCCCTCTCGGTGTACTCTGTAAATTGGTAATCGCGCGCTCGGCCTCTTCTAATCCATTCAGCACTTGCCTGCAGTGTTGATAATAGATCCGACCCACTTCGCTCACCGACACTTTACGTGTGGTGCGGTGAAACAGCTTAGTAGCCATTCGGGTTTCTAATGCGCTGACCTGCCTGCTGACTTGCGCGGTAGATATCCCAAGCTGTTTTGCGGCCTTGGTAAAGCTCTCTGCCTCTGCAACGGCTACAAATTCGCTAACGCCTTCCCAATTAAACATTGTTGCTTCCCAGTAATTATAGGTCTTCAATAATACTCATTATCGTCAAAAATATTGTGGATGCAATTTGTATCCTAAATAAGAGTGAATTTCATTTTGTTTCTCACACCACATAGGGGTAGCGCTTTTCACATTCAAAATTGTTACTGAGAAGGAAAAGATATTTCCGAAATTATGGGATTATCATTACTTTTGAGTGGAATATAATCCTCGTTATCCAAGTTAATACAGGCGAAGATCTTCAGGCTTTGACATCAACCCAGGCCAGTTTATCGCCTCAAAAACTACTGACCCATTAGCAAATTTACCCTTTTTTATTCAATACGAGGAAAGACAAATGAGTACTACATTTATATGCCTCCAATGTCTCTGATGGGACAACATGCTATCAAATTGTTAGGCACAGAACTGCAGGCAAGAAACTTCAACAAGGCACTGATTGTTACAGATAAGGCATTAGTAGATATCAAGTTGGTGGATAAGCTGACAGATCAGTTATCTGCTCACGATATCGCATTCGTAATTTTTGATGGCGTTAAGCCGAACCCGACAGAAAAAATATTGAACAGGGTTTGGCTCTGCTCGAAGCGCAAAAATGTGACTTCGTTATTTCGTTCGGCGGAGGTTCTTCACACGACTGTGCTAAAGGCATCGCATTGGTCGCAGCCAACGGCGGCCACATTCGTGATTACTCTAAAGGGTTCATCTGTCGGCTAAGCCACAACTACCTCTGGTGACTGTGAATACTACAGCTGGTACTGCAGCAGAGATGACGATATTTGCATCGTGACCAATGAGGAAGATGAAACTAAATACCCGATTGTAGATAAAAACCTAACTCCAATAATTGCAGTAAACGACTCAGAGTTGATGGTTGCAATGCCTAAGTTCCTCACGGCAGCGACAGGCATGGATGCATTGACTCATGCGATAGAAGCTTATGTGTCGACGGCAGCAACGCCAATAACCGATGCCTCAGCAGTTAAAGCTATTGAGCTTATTGCCAAAACCTGAAGGCGGCAGTTAACAATGGTGAAAATCGTGAGGCTCGTGAGGCTATGCAATACGGTGAGTACCTTGCAGGTATGGCATTCTCTAATGCTTCATTAGGTTATGTACACTCGATGGCTCACCAACTCGGTGGTGTCTATGATCTGGTGCACGGCCTCTGTAACGCCATCTTGTTACCGATAGTGTCACGTTTTAACGCGGTTGAAAAGTGGAGCGTTTTGCCGAAGTGGCGAAAGCAATGGGTGTAAATACTGTGGCATGACGTTAGTCGATGCAGCTGAAGCTGGCATCCTTGCTATCGAGAAACTATCTGCTTCGGTTGGCACAGATCAGAAACTGTCTGATCTTGGTGTTAAGGAGGGCAAGCTTGAGCTTATGGCAATCAACGCCCTGAATGATGCCTGTTCCTTAACAAATCCAAGAAAGGCAACCACTGAAGATATTATTAATATATTTCAAGAAAGCTATGTAATTCAAACCAAACAGCCTCAGGTGGAGGTTGTCTTAACTAAATATCCATGGAGTAATCACTATTAAAACTTTAATTCACCCTCAAGTCGATAACGGTATTGTTGCCGGTCGTGATGGCTTTTCTGGCGGTTATTTATTCTGTAAGTGCAGCAGTAAGCCGTTGAAGTTACCGTTGGTGCTCAGACTGCCCACAATCATGTTTGCGGTTGTAGCAAATGTTGGAAGCCAGAAGGAGCCTTGTTTCTCAGTCGCCGTTGTCGCACGTGACAAGGTGAGCGTCACTGAAAATTCTCACAAATTGATCATTATCGACGAATCGGCAACTATTCAGCGTTATGCCTGCAAAGAGTGCGGCACGCATATGTTTGGCCGCATCGAAAACACGGGCCACCCCTTCCATGGTTTAGATTTCGTCCATACGGAACTATCTTCAGAACAAGGTTGGTCTGCACCAGAGTTTGCGGCGTTTGTGTCATCGATCATCGAGTCGGGCGCAGCGCCTGAATCCATGGGGGATGTACGTAACACCCTTAAAGAGTTGGGACTGGAACCTTACGACTGCTTATCTCCTGTATTGATGGATGCCATCGCTACTCATATAGCGAATAACGGCTAAGTTCGTTTCTGTTTCATCAATCAATTCCCGTTCTGGGCAGGGCAAGAGCGTGAACGTTTTACAATCTAAACTCGTTCGCAAAATAGACGGTAGTTGAGTGTTAAATAAACAGGAATCGCTTTGTAATATGTAGATAGGATTATCTTCTATACATCGCGTTTAAAAATCAACCACTCACGCCCTCGCCCTGCCGTTCTGGGAGGTACAGGATTTAATAAAAAATTGTTACGACACTTTTTATGTCAGATTTTAGCGGTAGCCATGATCGATATATACATTGATGGAACGAAATTAAATTTATAGGTGCGAAATTAGCATTGAAAGAATTAAAGAAAGCCTTGAATATATAATTGCTACTTTTAATAGCCTGTATGTAAATGCAAAACAAACACAAATAATGCATAAAGCACCCTTATTGGTGGTTATGTTAAATTAAATGGAAAAACAACATATGACCACATTGACAGATAAGCCTGGGATATCGCTATTTAAAGCAGGCTCATTAAAATTGAATGAACTAAATGAAATTATTAAAATTGAAGCTTGCGAAGCCAAATGGCTGAAGTTGCTGTTACCAATAATTCAAACGCACTGACAATTGGTCACTTCATCATGCAACCAGGCGTCGAATTTGAATACATCTATGATTCTGTAGAATATAAAGTTGTGACGAAAGGTAAAATTATTATGCGAGACCAGCAAGGTAATAAATATGTTGCCGAAGTAGGCGATGTTATTATTTTCTCACCAGATGTGACGGTTATCTTTGATGCTGAAAGTGATGGCGAAGCCGTTTATACGCTCACCGTAAAGCTGCAGCAGAGTTTGCTCCACAGGCATAATAATGGATATCGCTAATAGAATCCAAAATGTCAGATTTTAAATTATAATAGTATGGAAACCATGGTTGTCAATTAGGGTAAGAGCGTGAACGTTTTACAATCTAAACTCGTTCGCAAAATAGACGGCAATTGAGTGTTAAATAAACAGGAATCGCTTTGTAGTATATAGAGTGGATTATCTTCTATACATAGCGTTTAAAAATAAACCACTCTCGCCCTGGATTGTCAATGGTTTCTACCTGTTTACCCATAACCGCTCTTATCTTGAATTACAACATCTGCATTTCAAAGCTGCAGGTTTTCCGCTCAAGCTTGTGCAGTTCAAACGGACCAGCGGTTATGTGCTGGTGTATTGCCCTGGTTTCTTCAACAGTCATTGTTACCTACTGATAGCCATCATTAAACATTGGGATAAGAACAAGCCGAATGATGTCGATAATACTGATCGTGATACCGGCTTAATGAACCAACTGGAGAAAATAGCCGAAGGCTTCAGGGAGCAGTTTTAATTATACCGAATTTGCCCAACGCGCCAAAAATGTAAAGTTAACCTACATTAAGGCCTTGTTGCTTGTCCGCTGATACAGCATATCTCGACTCTCTACGAGCTTGTTGGCTCATGGCAGTTTAGTGGCAATTAATGTGAGTCCGCCTAGATGAATGCAAGCCCGTTGTTAGTTAATCTGCCCCATTGGCAGTTAATGTGAGTCGGCGGCACCGCTTATTATCAATTAATGTGAACCCAGTTTGGCGGATGTAATCGCGCCGAAGGGATTATGTGTGCAAGCCGCTACACCTAAGCTGCCTCGACTTTGTTTAAATAGCTGTCGAACAAGGCGATAAAGCTTCAGTGTTTCAACGCTTATCACGTTTGCAGGGCGTTTATGCCAATCGTAATAGCCTGACTTACTGACACTCATTACTCGACATAACAGTGCTATGGGAAACAGTTGAGATTGCAGTTTGATGAAACGAAATCTTACTTCATTTCTCTCGCAAAGAAGGCGCTTGCCTCGGCGTGCCCTTGGGTATTTTTAGAATTTCTTTCTCCATGCGTAATTCTCTGTTTTCTCTACGCAATCTCTTTAGCTCATCACACTCAGACTCTTCTAAGGTGATACCTTGTTACAGGGCTTGGTGTTTTTCCTTCCAGCCTGTAAAGCAGGCTCGTGCTAACTCCAAGAGACTTTGCCGCATCGGCAACGCTATAACCTTGTTCTAGCACCATCAAGACAGCTTCATCTTTAAATGCCTGCGGATAACTCTTATGTGATTTCTTCAGACTCATATAGACCTCTTAATTTATTGACCCTACTGTCTCAAAATTAAGTGTCCGATGGGATTAGACCAGAACAGTTTCATCCATTCGCCACGAGCCAGATACTCGACGCTTTGTCTTCCTGAATATGGCTTCGAACTGCGGTGCATATTTGATAACCCAGCGGTTCAAGGTTGAGTGGTCAAAATGAATGTTTCGCTCCGCGAACATTTCCTCAATTTCACGGTAACTAAGTTTATTGGCTAGGTAATATCGTAGCGCTTGCATGATGATATCTGATGGGAAGTGTCATGCCGTGGCATGCTCCAAATTAATGCCTGCACATCATCAACACTTTAGTTTACTTCGTCTGCTTTGCGACAGTCCCCTAAAAAGCACTGACCTTGGTACTAACCAAATCGTTAAATTTTTCCTATGTTAACGACTTTTGATACGTTCATTAACGCATCATAAGAAGAAGGGATTTCACCATCATTTATTGAGGGCTGTCCCTCGTCAACCCCATAAAACTCAATGTGGACACTTGGGTATGGATTATCGCCATTTGCTTCAATGATGGTATTCGTCAACATGTTTTGTACTTCTTCGAGCGATTGGTTTTCAGAATATAGCCAATACTCTTTAGCTTCTTTATCTGGTGAGAACACGCTGACTTCAAAGCCGTATGTATATACACCTTTATATGACACCGGCTCTTTAGATCGTTCAGCACAACCAAATAACACCAAAACACTAACTAACAATAAAAGAGGTTTCATTGTTCACTTCCCGCTTCAAGTAAATCGATTAATTCTTGAGTAATGGTGTCAACTTGATATTGAACGGACACCGAAACAACCTTCTCTGCCAAACCATCAAAATGATGGCGATATAGCGCACTCAACCACTACAGCCAATAACTAACCTGCTACCCAACTCATAGGGCATATATATACTCCAAATTGTGATAATAAATCTTGAAGAACTCTAAGCTTTGTATACACGTCTTGCGCGTTTATTCAGGTTAGATCAGTAAAACGTATAATGATAATTGTTTAATCCACAACAGTTTTTAACCATCATCCTCAATTCACCTTTTATCAAAACGAGAATGCATACTTTGGTTCCCTCGTATCTCCTGAAGCTGTGCAAAAACGATTTTAGTTGATTGAATTTAGCATATTGTTTCTTATTCTTAATAGTACCTCGTGAACTGAACAGGCTTGATTTCTACTATGTGTCACAAAAGCTCAATAATACTGTATAAACACGGCGTTGTTGATTAAATCATTTCATAGAACGTAATCGTTCCAAGGCTTCTGGCTGATTAAGCAACTTGCTGACGAATGGGCATACCCAGTCTAATGACTTTGTTCATCGCCTTCACACCGGCCAATACCTCTGCGACTTGCCCATTGTAATCACGTAAACTCAGCATTGGACTATTCAACTGTTTATATCGGCCCATGGCGGTCTCTGCTAGAGAGCGCTGGTGATAGCCATTATCGATTTTCCATTGTTTCAGCTGACCCGCTTTCAGTGCTTCTACCGCTTCATTGCGTGGATGCCCCTTTTCCCATAACCCCGCATTTGAGCGCGGTGGGATGGTAGCTTTGCAGCCTTTACGTCGCAGTAATTGATAACAACCCTTTGTATCATAAGCCCCATCTGCCGATACCTGCATTATCTTTCGCCGTAAAGGATTGAGTAAGGTCGGCAGTACTTCATTATCGCCTACTGACACAAGACTGACTTCAGCGGCAACGACTTCGTGAGTGCTTGCATCGATGGCTAAGTGCAACTTACGCCATGTGCGGCGTTTTTCGCTGCCATGCTTGCGGGTTTTCCATTCGCCTTCACCAAACACTTTTAGTCCTGTAGCATCGACAACCACATGCGTTATGGGATTGCGACTGGGGTTGCGGTACTGA
Source organism: Shewanella morhuae (assembly GCF_003028295.1). Taxonomy (NCBI): domain Bacteria; kingdom Pseudomonadati; phylum Pseudomonadota; class Gammaproteobacteria; order Alteromonadales; family Shewanellaceae; genus Shewanella; species Shewanella morhuae. Next base: position 10,577 of record NZ_CM009684.1, read on the forward strand.
ACATTGACTGTCTTAGCGCGTTTACTGATAGAAGTGTAATCGGGGGATTTAAGTCGCACACTCATCAACGTAAACAAAGCGTTGAGAAAGCCTTCTAGCGCACGCAACGATAAATTAAAGATGCATTTGACCATCAACGCGGTTTCAATCGTCACATCACTATAGCTAAACCCGCGTCCACGCCCGCCATGATGTTCATGGCAGTACCACGCGTTTACTGCAGCTTCATCCACCCTGAAGGTGAGCGAACCACGGTTCACTAACGCTTGGTTGCATTGCTTCCAATTAACAATTTTACGTATTGGTTTGCCCATGTTGCCGTCCTGAAGGTGAGTCAGGAGCTCTGATCATGGCAACACCGATTAGTTCAAGGATTTGTTCAACAACGCCAGGCGGTGGGACCGATGACGTTAAACCCAGATAAAGCTTCAACCGAAGACGTTATAAATACAGCTTAATATTTAAGCAAAGAGTGGCAGCTATCTTGAAAAGCACCGATAGTTAATGTAGGTATGCGTTACGATTTATAAGCCTAGCCATATATTTCTGAACTGAGTTAGCACATTGTCCAGCTGTAAATGTGAGTAACATCTTTTTGATAAATGACATTTTTGATTAAAACGGAACCTATTATCTAAACGGATAATAGGTTTTTTATGAGATGGGTATATGGATTAGTGGCTATGCCCCTGAGATAGGTTGATCATTATCACACCAAGGGCAACCAACAGCATGCCAATCCAAGCTGTCATGTCCAGATGCTGACGATAGAAGAGTGCTGACAGAAGTGTCACTGTAACAATAGCCATTCCAGCCCAGAGCGCATGTACTACGCCGACAGGCATTCCCTTCATCGCCTGGCCCAAGAAAATAAAAGCCGTCAAATGCCCCAAAATCACCATGACAGCAGGGAGTGGTCGCGTGAAACCATCGGTCGCCTTAAGCGCCACATGAGATAAGGCTTCAGCCATGACACCTAGTAATAGAAAGATCCAACTCATAATATAAGCCTTAAATTTAAAATGTTCGACAGAATAAGTCCGCTGCTTTGATAGAAATAATGATTTGTTGCGGCTATTATATTGATATTGACTTAGATGGTAATCGGGTAAAATAACAAATGACTTTTACCCATTTGTAATAAAGATAGGTACCCAAAAATAAAAAGGTCTCGCCACAAATGACAACACCTTTTCAGTCAGATCTTATTAGTTAAAATAAGTTACTGGTTTAAGTTTAATTACTTGCCCAGATGCTCGGCATGAAAACGCAGATGGTTTTCGATAAAGCTGGAGATGAAATAGTAGCTATGATCATAACCTTCTCGATAATTAAGCTCTAGAGGGTAACCCTTAACCTTAGCAGCAGCCTCGAGCACTTCGGGCTTCAACTGCTCAATAAGAAAGTTATCAGCGTCACCTTGGTCTACCAGAGCCGGTACAAATTGGGTCGCCTGGCGCATCAAGATACTGGCATCATATTCCATCCATGTCGCCGAATCTCGGCCTAAATAGGTAGTCAACGCCTTCTTGCCCCAAGGACAATTAATCGGGTTACTGATTGGGCTAAAGGCCGATACTGACTGGTATGTATCAGGGTTACGCAGCGCGACAACTAACGCACCATGCCCGCCCATTGAGTGGCCCGCAATAGAACGTTTATCACTGACAGGGAACATAGATTCAATCAGTTTTGGCAGTTCATCGACGACGTAATCGTACATTCGATAATGGCGATTCCACGGTGCCTGTGTCGCATTGACATAAAAGCCCGCCCCTTTACCAAGATCGTAGCCTTCATCATCGGCGACATTCTCGCCTCTGGGGCTGGTGTCCGGTGCGACGATAGCAATACCAAGCTCTGCAGCCAGTGCTTGTGCCCCCGCTTTCTGCATAAAATTTTCATCGGTACAAGTCAAACCTGAAAGCCAGTACAGAACTGGGACCTTCTTGCCACTTGATGCTTGTGGTGGCAGATAGATAGCGAATCGCATTCCACAATTTAACGTTTGGGAGTGATGACAATACTGTTTATGCCAACCACCAAAACTCTTACTAACACTAATATTTTCAATTGTCACGCTTGAGCCTCCTTAATCGCTCCGACTTAGCCTGTGATAACACTGACTAAGCCAAAGCTGCAGGATGAGTATCTTATCGATGAGTATTACTTATCAAAATGAATAACAGTACGGATACTCTTACCTTGGTGCATAAGATCAAATGCATCATTGACCTGCTCAAGACTCATGGTGTGAGTGATGAAGTCACTCAACTTAAACTCACCTGCCAGGTAACGTTCGACATATTCTGGTAGTTCAGAGCGACCTTTAACACCACCAAATGCACTGCCTTTCCATACACGACCCGTGACTAACTGGAATGGACGAGTCGAAATCTCTTGACCTGCACCTGCAACACCAATAACCACTGACTCACCCCAACCTTTATGGCAGCACTCAAGTGCAGAGCGCATCACATTAACGTTACCGATACACTCAAACGAGTAATCGACGCCGCCGTCGGTCAACTTAACAATCACGTCTTGAATTGGCTTGTCGTAGTCTTTCGGGTTAATAAAATCCGTAGCACCCAGTTTACCGGCTAATTCAAACTTACTTTCGTTAATGTCAATAACTATGATGCGAGACGCCTTAGCCATAGTCGCACCGATAACTGCCGATAGCCCTATACCACCCATACCGAAGATAGCAACCGTAGCACCCTCTTCAACTTTAGCAGTATTCATTACCGCACCCATACCGGTAGTCACACCACAACCCAACAAGCATACTTCTTCAAGTGGCGCATCAGGGTTCACTTTCGCTAGTGAAATCTCAGGTAATACTGTGTATTCAGAGAAGGTCGAGGTTCCCATGTAGTGGTAGATTATCTGGCCATCTTTCGAAAAACGGCTAGTTCCGTCTGGCATCAAACCTTTACCTTGGGTTTCACGGATCTTCTGACAAAGGTTAGTCTTGCCAGACTTACAGAATTTACATTCGCCACACTCAGGCGTGTAGAGTGGAATAACATGGTCACCTACTTGAACACTTGTCACGCCCTCACCAATGGACTCGACGATACCGCCGCCTTCATGGCCAAGGATACAAGGGAAGATACCCTCTGGATCATCGCCAGAAAGAGTAAAGGCATCGGTATGACAAACGCCAGTCGCGATCATCTTGACACGTACTTCACCCTTCTGTGGTGGCATAACATCGACGATTTCGATCGATAGTGGCTCGCCTACAGCCCAGGCGACTGCAGCTTTAGATTTAAGTATTTGTGCTGTCATCTTAATATCCTAAATTGATAATATTTGAATAGCGGTCTTACCGAATAAGCGCCATGGTTAATATACAACTATTATAACTAGCGCTCCGAGATTAATAATCCCTCCATTATGAAAATTACTTTTGCTAGAGGGTAATAATTGATTGTTGCCTTCTTTGCAATAAGTAATGGCATGGCAGACCTAAGCATCTGGTTTTAGATAACAAATAAGCCAAACATTAACTAGGGTCTGTTGATCTTTGCTGTACAAATGTTGTTCAGCAACACATCGGCAGCCACATTAACATAAACGCCAGTGACACCATACTGGCGTAATTTCTTGCTAGCTTGTCATATCTTGTTGATATTGCTCGATAGTGCTTAATTCTTTCAAAAGCATTCTCCACTAAATGTCGATACCGATATAAGCACCAATCGACTCTTTCTTGAGGTGTATTCTTATAGCGGCGCCTTGGAATAACAGATTTACCGCCTTTATTTGCGATAAGTTCACAAAAAGCATCGCTGTCATAACCTTTATCTGCAATGACGGTATCAACCTGCTTCAGGTGCTCAATTAAGCTGGGGGCGTGTGTAATATCGTGTTTTTGGCCTTCTGATAATTCGAAATAAATCGGTAATCCTCCGCTGTCGACGGCTAAGTAAATTTTGGTTGAATTACCGCCTCGACTTTTACCAATACTCTCATTATTTAGCGTCGCTGCACCTGCACTGTGCTGGTGAGCCCGCACTATCGAGCCATCAATAAAGACCCATTCTATATCAGCAAGGTTGGCTAATGCCTTGAATAAATGTGCTAGAACGTCTTTCTTAGACCATAAATGAAACCGTCTAAAGACCGTGCTCCAATGACCGAACTCTTTAGGTAAATCTCGCCAAGGGATACCTGTTCTAAGGCGGTAAAGAATACCTTCGAATGTTTGTCTATGTTCAGGTTTGTCATAAACACGGCCTGTGCTTTTCATTAAATGAAATAGCTTTTCCCAGCGTGCATCGGTTAGCATAAGTCTTGGCATGGCTTGAGGTTATGGTTACTTTTGGCGAAGCAAATTATAACGTCTTGCCATGCTGTCTAAAAATTACTCTCGAAAGATCAACAGACCCTAGGTAAGTATTGAACCTCATGTTCAATGATTTTTAAATTCAGAACTTACCTCAACTGACTATCTTTACTGGCACAGCAATTAACCTTGCTTACCTCTTTTTTGTCTTATATCCGACTTACTTTTGCAGCCAACACAGAGTCGAACACCTGCAACGGCTTTTCTTCGAGCCTCAGGAATTGGACATTTACATTCCTCACAAAAAAGTAGACTTTGACCGACTAGTAATTGACTCCTAGCTTTGGCTACGCCATCTTTAACACTGTTGTCTATTTGATCTTGTGCCGCGCCGTCTTTAGACCAACCACCTGCCATTCAGCCTCCTATTTTTTAAAACTTACTTGTTATGTAAATATATTTATCAATTTGATCTTGCACCGTCATCCAAACGCCATTATTTCGACCCACCACCAGTCATTAGATTCTTCTACCCATTACTAACTAATCAAGCTTAGAGTCGCTTGAAGTCAATCACTCAGAATGTGTCATCGGATTCATTTAGGGCTTACGCCACAAGGTAAGTCTTGAGAAAGTGTTTAAACGTATTTTCCTCATTTAGCTCTAACGCTTGCTGCTTTCGCAATGACTCTCGGGCCAGATTTTGAAAGAGGGTTTTCTCAGATTCGGATAACGCCTGCTGGCTAAGATGCTGCTTATACTGTTTCGCCTGAGTCAACATCTGCTTGGTAAAGCCTTTGTCCGGTGTGATCGACTGCATAATTCTTGCCCTGGCAGTAACCCGGAGCTCAAAGAGATTTAAGCGAGCAATTTTATCTACTCAAATCACAATAACAATCCCCTTAACGGTAATTCACTCTTACCCCCAACAATAATAAACCGCTCATCTGAAGAGTAAATCCATTGCATTTGGGTTAATACTTAACGATCCTTTTCCAAGCTAATATTGTCATGCCTGTATTTCATCATCTACATTATTACACATTAGTAAAAGTAATTTGCCAAACAAAAGGAATACGCTTTTTCTGTATATGAATATAATACACCATCAAAGTGAATGTGATTTACCCCAAGTGCTACTTGGTCTGATGCCGATATCTAATTCTTGATTAGCCAGCTTGCCAAAAAAGAACAATCGAGAGTCGCTTAATTAAAGCAACAATGCTCAGAATTTGGTCTTTTTACATTCGAAACGAAAACAAATAGGCGCAAGCCTGAGAGGTTCTGTGGGGCTAAATGCCCGGGACAATTTAGCTATGTATTTGGAGTTTGTAATGACCAATATTGTTGTGATCGGTGGCGGCGCCGGTGGTATGGAGTTGCTGGGTAAGATCAGCAAAAAACTGGGTAAGCGTGGCAAAGCCAATATTACTCTAGTAGATATCAGCAGCCACCACATCTGGAAACCGCTCTTACATGAACTGGCGGCTGGTAGTCTGGATGAAGGGATAAATGCCGTCGATTATCGCGTTCAAGCCGCTCAAAATAGTTATAACTTTGAGCAGGGTGCCCTGACTGGCATCGACCGTGAAAATCGAAATATCACCCTAGCCGCGATGAAAGATCTGCAAGGCAATGAAATTCTCCCTGCGCGTCATGTTGATTACGACTATCTAGTGATAGGCATAGGGGCGATCACCAATGATTTCGCTATTCCTGGTGTTCGTGAACACTGTGATTTTTTAGACTTGACCGAACAGGCCATGAATATACGTCAGAAAATCCTCAACAGATTCCTGCAGCATGCCAAGAATCCTGAGCATGGTCATTTCGATATTACCATCGTAGGGGCTGGCGCAACAGGCACTGAGATGGCTGCCGAGATGCACCACATTGCCGACACTCTGAGAGGTTATGGATACGAGATCGCAGAAGATCTGTTGAGGGTTAACCTGATTGAAGCTGCCGATCGCGTGATGCCGGGCCTGAAGAAGGAGTGCCTGTACGGGGCCGTAGATAAACAGCTACGCGCTCTGGGCGTGAACATTATGACCAATACTAGTGTTACTCAAGTAACGCCGGAGGGAATGTACACTAAAGAGGGGCTGTTCATTAAATCAGATATGATGATTTGGGCGGCGGGAGTAAAAGGCCCTGACGTTCTGGGCACCCTGGGACTCGAAGTTAACAAGATGAACCAGCTCATGGTTTTCGCCAATTGCCGAACTACTACTGACGAGCGTATTTTTTCCTTCGGTGACTGTGCCGCCTGCCCACAGCCGGATGGCTCTTTCACGCCTGCCCGAGGCCAGACAGCCCGTCAGATGGCACTGCTGGTCGGTGACAACCTGATTCGCATATTAAAGGATAAGGATGCCGAGCTCAAAGAGTATCTTTATAAGGATCTGGGAGGATTTGTTAACATGTCTAAGTTTTACACTGTTGGCAATATGCTTTCATTTATCGGCGGGGGAATAGCCATTAAAGGATGTCTGGCCCGCTTTGTCTATGCTTCCTTATATCGCAGGCATATGCTCGCCCTGCATGGCCCGATAAAGGGCTTGTTACTGATAGGACTCAATGGCATGCAAAGCTGGCTGCGCCCACAACTTAAGTTGTGGTAGGGGAATTTGTTGAACAAATCAGTGAACTAATCGGTGTTGCCATGATCAGATCTCCTGACTCACCTTCAGGACGGCAACATGGGCAAATCAATATACAACCAAGCGTTAGTGAGCCGTGGCTCGCTCACCTTCTGGGTGGATGAAGCTGCAGTAAACGCGTGGTACTGCCATGAACATCATGGCGGGCGTGGACGCGGGTTTAGCTATAGTGATGTGGCGATTGAAACCGCGTTGATGGTCAAATGCATCTTTAATTTATCGTTGCGTGCGCTAGAAGGCTTTCTCAACGCTTTGTTTACGTTGATGAGTGTGCCACTTAAATCCCCCGATTGGCTTTGTTTCCTAAATAGGTTGAACTAAAACCTTAGCCGCAGATCTGATCGGCATCGCCTATCAACTTACCCATCAACCGTGTCAAAACCTCGCTATAAAACAACCAACTGGAAGCAATACAACCAAGCCTTAATCAACCGCGGTTCACTTACCTTCTGGATCGATGAGGATGCAATTGCTAAGTGGAAAGCCAAAGTCGAGCAGCCCAAGAAAGGTCGCCCTCAAGTGTTTAGCGACTTAGCCATTACGGCTAGGCGTAAGGATTCGTGCGTAAATGTGTAAGATCGCCTCCTAACCCTTGCCACATCTGCTCTGTCAGAATTTAATGTCATAGCTAACAGGTGGGGGATGACGCTCTTTTACCTCGGATAAACCAAAGCGATTGATATGATGAGTACGGTACGGACTAAACGTGCTCAGAAGTTCGGGAGTTAAAGCCATCCCCTCTGCTTCCAGCTCTTTTAAGACCTGAGTCAGCGTTTGGCAATTGTGAAAAATCACAAGATTAGCAACTAAATGATTGTATTTTATTACCTTGAGTTGTTCATCACGTACGTTATCCGTGATTTTATCAGCACCAAAGTGAACCCATTGAGTGAACTGATTAAAACCTTCACACTTATTTTGCGCTGCCTGAATAACACGACGTAGTTCATCATCGCCAATATATTCCAGCAAGAACTGCGTTCTTATCACTCGACCCAGTTCGCGGAATGCAAAGTACAGTTTATTTTTCCGACTGGCTGTGCCTAATTTTCGCAGAATAGTTGAAGGTGAAAGCCGCCCGGCTCTGATGGATTGGACAACCTGCAACATATCAGGTAAGTGGCAGGAGATCAGCGCCCAGTCTATGGCCTCTTTACTGAACAGCATTTCAATATTCTGATAGATTTCATCTGGTGTAGCTTTAAACCATTTCAGATCTTTCCAGTTTCTGACTCTGGGCATCAGTTTAATTCCTAACAGGAAAGCTAGCCCGTAAACGGGGGCGCTTTGTGCCTGCGTATCACCGTGTAAAATATTGGGCTGAATATCTGATTTATTTTTGCTAAGCCCATCCAGAATGTAGATTGCTTCCCACGCACCGCACGGAATAAAATGTGAAAATAACGCTATATAGGTATCACTGACGTGGTAATAAGCAATACCTCCATAACCTCCGTAGCGAATATGCCGTTCGGATAACAGGTTGTTTTCATACAGATCCCACTGAGTTCCATCTGCTGCTGCCCGTTTTGTCTCTCCCCAATACAGGGGCAACTGGAACTGGTTATAACCATTAATGATGTCAACGGTGGCTGCTTCCAGCTTTTCCGTCGTCACTTGCCTATGGTTAACAAACGAAATTTGCCGAGCACTGATATCGGCGATAGTGCGGGATGTCTGCATTGGACCAAGGCCAGTGGCATAAGCAAAGGTTGTGATGATTTTTCTGCGTGTCGATTTTTTTAATTTTCCCTTATGTCCACTCAGTGGGCCAATATGTTTATCCCAGTGAAGCCACTGGGTTGTATCAAGGGTTCTCTGACTAAAAGAACGGTTTGTCACCACGCTCCTCTGTAACCCTTGATATCACTAGGCTACAGCCAAAAAATCGATTTCAGAATCACTCATAAAATAATCGATAACCTCTTGAATATTAATAGAAACTCTTCGGTTGTAAAATTCATATTTCCCAATGAAGCTGATGTGCTGCCATGCTATTGGTGATAATCGGCTGATTTTATTCGCTTTATCTGGTTCTGCTTTAAGATAAAATTGATAAAGGTAAGACAGTAACGTCGCATTATAGAAAATGACCGCATTGGCGATTAACCGGATCGACTCTGCTGCAATATCCAATTCTATTTCATTCTTACCTCTAAGGGATTTTCCACCACTGACCTTGGCTATTGTGCCACTTAACTGGTGATAGGATTCACCGCGGCATAGAGAAGCTTGCACCACCGAGCGCATCTCTTGGCTATCAATGTAGTCCAGCAAATAATCAGACATCATTATTTGATCTAAAGCGATGAGGGCCTTAAGTGTTGCATTGGTTTTAAATGATGATAATTTACGCACAACCTGACTTTGCGTGGTTTGCTTTAAAGCCAGAGACACTACGATCCGCAGGATGTTATCCCACTCTTTAATGATCAGGGCCTTATCCACTTGTTTGCTCGGTTTGAGTATATATTTCTCGTAACTCGACACGTTATTAAAGCCAACTAACCTGTTATTTGCCGTTTCTGCTATTTGGGTAAATCGAGGCATAAATTTATAACCAAACAAGTTCATCAGAGGTGTTACTTGTAACCTATTTGCATAATCACTCAGAAATTATCAAAACTCATTAAAGAGTGCATAAATGAGAAATTAGTTTCAAGATGGGTTTGTGAGAGCCAGGGAGTCAATAAAGTCGATGATCGATATTGTTTTTCAAATTGTTCTCAAAAACGCTCGTTTGTGAGAACAATTTATGTGATTTCTAGGGGAATAAAAAATATGAATTTACAGGTTCTCAATATTTGTCATTAATTCAGTTGGTTAGCTATTTTCAGGTGAGTATTTTTAAAATCGATTTTTTGGCTACAGCCTAGTGATAGCAAGGGTTACAGAGGAACGTGGTGACAAACCGTTCTTTTAGTCAGAGAACCCTTATCAGAAATGATATCCAGCAAAGACAGTCCCAGTTTATTAAGTTTTTTTCCGACAGCGGCATCCAGCGCCTTAAACCCATCAGGAATGGGCTTTTTCTTTAATGTAGCCAGCTTGGGGCGCCCATTAATAATCTGGAAAAAGGAATTATCCGGATAGAAATCATCTGCTTTTTGAGCCGCGGTGGTCAGGAGCCCTTGAACATGGTCAATGAAGGCGTCGGTTTCAAGAGGCAGGCCCACTTCCTGACCATAGGTATCCAGGGTTTTAGCACATTCCGTCAGAGGGAGCAGCTCATCACGGTAATCGGAGTAAATGTTTGCGCCTGTTACACACAGATCACCTGATTTCAATTCTCGGACCATCTGCGTACAAACACAGACCTCAAATTGCTGGCGAGAAAGCTGTTCAGGTGCTTTTCTTTGCTGATCGCCCGTGATTAATTTCCACCATTTATCCGGAACCCACGAAAGGTCGGATAAACTGAGATCGCTTTCTGTTCCTTTTTTTAGAGTGATCCACTCACTGCGATATTTGCGTTGCAACAGTATCAATGCCAAAGCCCGTTCGAAGCTCTTATCCTGGCTGGTTGAAACAAAATTCAGCGTAGACAGAATGCGTAATAATTCAGCCCGGCGCTGACTGAACGCTTTCAGCATAAACCGACATTCGTTCTTGCCGCCAAACTCAATATGAAGGCGTGAAAATTCATACAAGTCAGGGCGAGAAGATACTGTTTCACGAATTATCTTTAACTGATTATCTGCAGATTCAGTCGAATGAAGTACTGTGTTAAATAAAGCATAGCGGCGGACAATTTCGTCAGTTTTCCCCTGATTATCATCAAGATACTGTTGTAGTTCAGCCTCTGCTGAACGGGATACCTTATTCATTTGTTTACAAAAAATATCGCATAAGTCATCCGTTACCACGCCGAGACGTTGCTGGATCACCGCCAGTGTTATCGCGTACCGTCTTGCAGGCACCAGATCTGCCATACTGGCAGCATCGAGCGCATTGCCTTCCAGCGCCCACTGGCTAACTTTGATGACGGGAATGGTTTTAAGCGCTAGGTTGTAACCAGCCAGATCAGTTAAAAGCTTAAAGCGAGCCAACAAATCCCTCATACCATAAACGGTAGGCTTGGCTGGGTCCTGCTTCAGGTCATTCCAGGCACTAACCCGCCTGGGATCGTCCCCGACGATAAACAGAACGTCAAGAAAGGCAGCCCCTTCATCACCCACAGCAGTCTGCACCTGCGAATACAGTGCTTGATTAGCTTCTGCTCGCGCTGAGCGGGCAGTCCGTACCAGAGAATCAAAGGCGGGTAATTCATAGCGGTGGCGTATCAGCGCTTCAATGCCCACATTGATAATATCAGCGACATCTTCCTTAATCAGTGCGGCATCGATGAATGTGTTTCTAAGTAGTGATTTTCCTGTTGCAGAGAACGGATTTACATCAAGAAAGCGACGTATTATAGGGGTTCCGCGCACATTTCCTCCAAAAGTCCCACCTTCACGTCATATCACTTTGAATTTAAATGAGAAAGTTGTTGGTTTTTAACATCATTTTTAATTTTTATTTTCAGCCGAAAGTATGTCGCTCGCGAAACCCCTGTTTTTTCTGTCACACTGTTCACCGTTTCACCCTGCAAAATCAAGGTCAGAGCTGCCGGTGTCTGGGGATGAATCTTACGGCCAAATTTTACGCCTGCTGCCAGGGCTACTATTCTACCGTCATTAGTCCGCTCCAGGATGCGTTCACGCTCAGCTTCTGCCACTGCGGCTAGGATCTGGATAACCATTTTCCCCATAGTACCTTCGGTACTGAGGCCATTCTCTAGGAAGCGGATTGCTATCCCTTTTTTGTAGCAGTGATCAACAACACGGATCATGTCGGCGGTGTTACGTCCAAGACGATCCATTTTTGTGCAGATGATGACATCATCTTTCTCTGCACGGGCCAACAAGCGTTGTAACCCCTCCCGCTCATCCGTTGCCCCCGTCATCATATCTGTAAAAATGCGGTCCTCGCGGATACCTGCACTTTTCAGCTCAATAATCTGATGCGTTAATTTTTGATGGCTGGTTGATACCCGTGCATACCCCAGTAATGCCATTTTTGGTCTCACTTATCGTTTTTGATACTGCGTGGTATCATAATGCACGAAATACGACTTTTGAAACCTACTTTCGAACTGTTTTAGATAGGTATCAAATATCTTAATATTTGATACCTCTTTGCATTTGACAAACATTTAACATTCAGGTGAGTACATGCAGAAGCATAAGAAAAGAATTAGTATTTTAACAAAAAGTGAAGTAAATGAATTATATCAGGTACCTTCCTTTAATTCTGTTGAGAGGGCAGAATATTTTGCATTAGATATTAACCTTCGAAAAGAAATTAATAAAACAATAAATATAGAAAGCAGAGTATATCTGATATTGATTATAGGGTATTTCAGGTATAAACCAGTACTTCCTGAGTTTATATCAAAAAACGTAATGGGTGATATAAAATATATCATCCAGACTTACTATAAAAATGAACGTACTAATTTAAACATAGACATACCTAAAAGTACAAAGTCCCGCCTTGTCAACCGAATGCTTTCTACTCTTGGATTTGAACAGCTGACATCATCCATTAAAAATGAGTTAACTGATCGTCTGAATGACGTGGCTACCATATGTATGGAACCAAAATATATTTTTGATGAGCTACTTGCTTTTCTGGGGCAGAGGCGCATCGCACTCCCCGGCTACAGCACTGTCCAGAAACTGGTTTCAGAAGCATTAAACTTCGAAAGAAAAAGGACAATTAACATTCTGTCAAAAATGATGAGCCCTCCTACAGCACAACAAATTATTTCAATTCTTCATGATGAAGGTAATTTGAATGCAATCAGGGGGTATAATGGTGGCGCGAGAGATTTTTCAGCGTCAGAAATAGACCGTGAATTAAATTCACATAATATGATAAGCAGTATCTATTATGAAATAAAAGACACTATCAATGAATTAAGCATATCTCAAGGAAACATGGAATACTATGCCACAATAGTAAAACATAGCACAACATTCAGTCTTAAGCGGCATCCTAAATGGCAGGGAGTACTTTATTTATGCTGTTATTTGTATTTCAGATACCGGGAGATAAATGACAAGATAATTACAGCCTTCCGATACCTAGTTAAAAAACACAAAGACGCTTCGGTTTTGTTAGCGAAAGCACGGGCAACTGAGGAAATAGATCTAATAAATAAAAAGCTTAAGTTTGCGAGTGAGGTATTTAATCTCTTCATTGATGGCAGTATTGATGACAACATACCCTTTGGTGATGTTCGCAAAAAAGTTTTTGCGCTTATATCGAAGGATGATATACACCTTGTCAGTAAATTCTTTGACAAAAATAAAATCGATGTAATTGAATATCAATGGCAGTATATTGACTGTAACCATCTTAAGGTGGCGAATTCAATCAGAAAGCTTTTTATGGCTATAGATATTGTATATGACAAAGAAAAGTCAGTTATCGGCCAACAGATTGCTGCTACCAGAAATGACCTTAAAGAAAAAGGCAAGCTGGATGCTAAAGACCAGAGAGTAATCCGCCCATCAGAGAAAGATTACATTGTAAAAGAAGGAGAGGTTAACGCTCAACGATTTGAGTTTCATATGTACAGCAGAATATCTAACCATCTGGAAAATGGTCTCTTTTATGCTTCGGAGAGCGAGCAAAACAGACGACTGGAAGATGACCTTATAGAGGCCAGATTCTGGGATGAGAATAAATCAGCTTTGATAAAGAAGACTGGACTTGAACGACTGACAACCCCAATAGGGCAGACACTATCCGATCTTGAGAATAGCTTTAACGAGAAACTGGATCGTGTAAGCATAGGCATAAACTCAGATGCTAATGAATTCGTAAAAAAGCAGCCACAATCGAACAGGTTGCAGTGGAGTCTGGCCAGTAAAAAATGGAAGACAAGCGTTGATAATCCAATTTACACTCAAATAAAAAATACTGGGATAGTCGATGTAATGAAGTATGTAAACAATGAGACCGGATTTTTGTCAGTATTTAATGCCGTATCATCCAGAAAAAATAATCTGGAAGCAGATCATAATGATCTTCTTGCCTGTATCTTTGGTAACGGAGCAAACTATGGTGTTCATCGAATGGCGTCGGCATCAGACCGAAGCATTGGTATATGGCTAAATTTGCCCAACGCGCCAAAAATGTAAAGTTAGCAAAACAACGCTACAACCCTCTTTGCTCACAGATAGGATCAGAAGCAAACCATTCTAGAAAATCATCTAAACTTGAATTTATTTCGATGGATTTTTTCATAGGATCGTTTAATCGTGCCAGGACATTAGGCGTATGTAAAAGCTCTTCTTTATGTTCGCTAAGTTCGATAGCACGTAAGCAAAGTGCTTGGTATGGTTTAAATGCTTCATAGTCGAAAAAGTTATGAACAGCTCGCGCATAGGATTTTTGTCTTCTACCCAACTTAGTTGAAAGATCATACCCAAGGATTAACATAATTTTTTCGAGCACACTTAAGCTCATATTTTTGTGGAAACCAAAGTATAAATGACTCAACTTTAGTGCAAATTGTTCCCAACGCTTATATGAACTAGGCATGTCTGATGAGTAATATCGAATGATAGTTAGCACAGTGCTTTTTACTTGCAGTACACGTCGATAATAGTCTTCTTTAAACACAGAATGCAGCCAATCAGCATCGCTGCTCATATCGAGAGTTGGCCAGCATATCTTGGCAGCAACTAAAAATTGGCTCCAATCGCGGTATTCTTGGTTTTTGAAATGGTCAATATTTGCTAAAACTCTTAACTTCCCTTGTTCAACCAAATCAGCTTTTAGCGCACGATCTAAAGCGTAAAAGTCCCTATAAAAAGTTTCACCATCGTGATGGGTGAGTTGGTCGTAGGTAACACTATATTGGCACCAATCATAATAAATCTTTTTACCAGCTAAGCTGGGTTCCCACACTTTCGTTAATATCGTAAGCTGCTTTTTTTCGAGTGATTGGGAAGCTAAGAATTTATTGAAAATGAACCAGTTCCCTCGGTTACAAAAGGCAATATCCTTCTGGACTTGTTTTACCGCAATTCTTTCTTTATCAAAAAAATCAAGGATCTGATCTTCATTCTCGGCACTTAGCCAAATCAATGGCCATTCTTTTTCCTGATAGAAATGTTGTCGGTCAAGGATGACTTTTGGGGATTCACTACGAAGTTGGATTTCAAACGCAACATCTGTACCGAAATAACGAGCATGGAGATCGGGTTTTGCACGTTTGAGTTTGTCTAGGCTAAAAACAAACTGTGTATCGACATCCACCACTTCCCAATTGGGGAGGTTAATAAGTGTCTTAGCGAGTAGCTCTTTCATTTGCCAATGTTTATCTCCCTCACTTACTCCAGCGTAAATTTCCGCACGAGATTTACTATCAGACTTCCAATCGCAATCGATCCCTTCTGGATGACTAAAGTAATATTGATGCCCGTGCCGGCTATCGTCATCTCGTTTTGCATGAAGATACACCAGTTGTTTACAGTTTTGGCAGACGAAACGATGGTGTTTTATGTTGGCTTGACGTATTTCTTGTAGTTCATGCTGCTCATAGATCCAACTTAATGATGCAACCCAAATGGGCTCATTACGCTCGGTATCAATAACAATAGGAATTTGGCGCTTTGAATTTTCCATAATCTCGCAGCTCTTTAATATCTATCGAGTAGGGGAAACAATTGATTGCTTAACTGAATTTATAGCCCGATAAATAGAAGCTTCTCCAAGGTGATACTCCTTGGCAAGCTGACCAATAGTGGCCCCCTCAGCTCTTTTATCATAAATAGCTTGTTTTAAGGTGTCTGTAAGTTTTACAGGCCTACCAAATTTAACTCCATTTTCATGTGCTTTTGCGATACCTTCAGCTTGTCTCTCTGTCCGCAAGTCATTTTCAAACTCAGCAATAGCTGCCAACATATTGAACATGAGTCGCCCTGTCGAAGTGCTCGTATCGATGTTCTGATCGATAACGAGCAAATCAATACCTTCACTTTGAAAACGCGAAGCAATCTGGGCTAAGTGGACGACTGAGCGAGCAAGACGATCGAGTCGGGTGACCACTAGGGTATCCCCTTCACGTAAATAACTCATGCAAGATTGAAATTCAGACCGTTCAGCCGTCCTCCCACTGCGTTTTTCTTGATATATCTTATTGCACTCAGCTCGATGTAACTTGCCCAGTTGCACTTCTAAGCTTTGACCCGTGGAACTCACTCGAGCATAACCAACTTTGGACATAAATTACCATATCTCTTTAAAGGTTTTGATAATGCACTTATGATAGTAGTTTTGATAGGCAATAACCAGAGCTATCAAATAGTATACATTTTGATAAGGTGCATTTTTGACTTTTATCGTCCAACTGGTGTAAATTGAGCGAATCGAACGATTCGTTTAAAGGTGATAAATGAACACTCTTTCAGCCAATGAAGCAAAAATTCACTTTGGAGATTTGTTGCTCAAAGCTCAGCAAGCTCCAATCCAAATTAATAAAAATGGCAAGCCTGTGGCCGTTGTTATTTCAGCTGATGCATACCAAAGTATCGAGACACTAAAATTACATTTGCTTCAATCCAAAGCGGTGAAAGCCATGACTGACATCAAAATGGGCAATTTGGTTGATGGTAATACCTTTTTTGATGAGCTGGCCGCAGGGCAGTATGACTAATGCCGGTAACTTATCATTTAACGCCCGATGCACAATCTGATCTGATAGGTATTCACCGCTTTACGTTAGCCCAATGGGGAACGACTCAGTCGAAGACATATTTATCAGGACTTAGACAAACGATTCTGCTGCTGGCTGAAACACCCAGCCTTGGGAAAAATAGACCCGAGGTACGCATGAATGTGTTTAGCTTCCCTTATTCAAGTCATGTCATCTATTACATCCAACATGAGCATCAATTCGTTGTATTTGGGATCTTACATAAAAGTATGGTTCCACTTGCACATCTCGCGGAGCGGGAAATTATTTGATGTAGTGAAATAGGGGGTTCACCATGAAAAATGACGTTCGGCGGCTATCTAGGGGTCCGCTTGGAAAACGGAAAATATCCTACGTTAAGGCCGTTTCTTAAGCAGACATGACAGGCAGCTCTGAGCGAAAAGCAGAAATTTCTCTCCGCATCATAGTACTCATGCGAAAGTATGCTTTGCTTGATAGAGCGGACATTAACGCCTGAAGTTGGACGGACTTTTAACCGCAAAATGGCATGTGTCTCAACCACAGTGTCCAGCATCCATTCGTCGAGTTGATTGTCACTCGGATCGTGCTTCTCAGTAAGGCAAGCTAACTTTTTACTACAACAATCATCTTCAAAGCGATCTGCTTCTATTGATTTCCGTAGATCACGCAATTAAGTTGGATTGACAATGTTAGGGGGCGCTAATTTGTCCTTGCTCTGTAGATTAAATATGACTATTCATATCGACATAAGCTCAATGCAACTTGAAAGTTTTGCTTTTTGAGCTTAGATTGATATTTTTAATAAGTTTCTAATTTACTGGTTGGCTCAACTTGTTTTAAAAACACGGCGCGCTGGTGCGACTGTTTCATAATGAGCGAGTCCTACAGGCAAATCAGTTGCTGGATTGTTTCTGAATTTGATTTTGGTTTTCCATCTAAATTATCGGCCCTACCCTTTTTATATCAATCGGAGCCTCCTGAGCATTAAATGAAGTCACTTATCTCTGTTCCCAAATTTTCATTACGCAGTTGGTTAATGTCATTATGGCTACCGTTAGGGTTATTATGGCTACCGTTAGGGTTATTAGTTATTGGCTACTTTGTGGCAACATCCATGGTAGATCAGCAACAACAAACCCAAGCAAAGCGAATTAGTGATGCGGTTACTGTCAGGTTAAATCTAATTGCAGAAGGGGTTCAGGAAAAGGTCACGCTGTATCAATATGGTTTGCGCGGCACCCGTGGTGCAGTAATGTCGCTATCCCCTGAGCATTTTGATTACAACGATATGCAGGTCTATACGCAAGTGCGAGACTATAAAAGGGAGTTTCCAGGGGCTCATGGTTTTGGTTTAATCATCAAAGTTGAACCAAACCAAACTGCGGCATTTCTAGACCGGATGGCTGCCGAGCGACCAAGCTACAACTTCCAAATCAGGCAGCTTACGCCACACCAAGATAGCCTTTTTGTGATCACCTATATTGAACCTGAGCAAAACAACCGAGAGGCCGTGGGGGTTGATATTGGTTCCGAAGCAATGCGCCGCAAGGCAGCATTAGATGCGGCGTTCAATAACGATGTGAGGTTAACAGCGCCCATTACCTTAGTACAAGCAAATGAGCGAGCTCAACAGGGTTTTTTAATGTTAATGCCGGTATATAAAACAACAACCGTGCCACAAGATAGTCGGCAACGGCTTGAACATTTATTTGGCTGGAGTTACGCCCCAATCCTGATTAACGACGTCCTTAATTCAGTTGCTGGTCTGGAAAACGATGTCTTTCTGCAAATCAGTGACATTACCGAACAAACGCCAATCGAGTTCTTCAGCCAAGAAGTGAAAGACACTTACGACGCTGCTCTACAACATAAATTAAATCTCTCTGTATTTGGCCGCCAATGGCAGCTGTCGCTTACGCCAACCAATCGCTTTATTAATGAACTGCAACTGCGCTCTGGCACCAGCTTATTTTTTGAAGTAATGGCAGTCAGTACCATCCTGGCCTTTGGCGTGTATCTACTGCAACTTATGTTAATGCGCAGAAGTCAGTTAATCCGTCATAAGCAGGAGCTGGCAAGTATTGCAGAGCAAACTTTACTAAAAGCGAATGCTGAGCTTGAACAGCAGGTCGCACTGCGAACGGCGGAGATTTCACGTGTTAATATCTTGCAGCGCAGTATTCTTAGCAGCGCGGGCTACGCAATTATCGCTACCGATGAAGAAGGCATTATTACGGCCTTTAATCCAGCAGCAGAAAAACTCTTAGGCTATCGCGCAGAGGAGGTCCTTTTCCAACAAACCCCGTCTATTTTTCATCTGCCCGCAGAAGTGGAGCACCATGCCGCTAAGCTGACCACTGAGCTCGGTAGCAACATCGCGGTCGGTTTTGAAACCCTTGTAGCGAAAGCGCGTCTGGGGCAAACGGATAATGTGCGCTGGACCTACCTGACAAAAACCGGTGAACAGGTGCAAGTAAAACTAAATCGCAGTGCACTAAAAGATGAGCAAGGTCAGCTAGCAGGCTTTCTTGGTATCGCGTTTGATTTAACTAAACAACTTAAATACGAAGCGGAACTGGCACAAGCAAAAGAACAAGCTGAGTCTGCTAATAAAGCAAAATCTGAGTTTTTGGCAAATATGAGCCACGAGATCCGCACGCCGATGAATGGAGTTCTGGGATTATTACAATTGGTAGCCAACAGCACGCTGGATCAACGCCAGGCCGACTATATAGAAAAAGCCTATAGTGCAGCTAAGTCTTTGCTTACCTTGTTAAATGATATTCTGGATTTCTCAAAAATTGAAGCCGGTAAGTTGGAGCTAGACCCGCATCCATTTAGTTTGACGGATTTGCTGCAGGATATCGGCCTTGTTTTTTCATCTAGTGCAGAGCAAAAAGGATTGGAAGTGCTATACGATGTCACAGCGGATGTGCCTGAGCATTTGTTAGGTGATAGTTTCCGTATTAAACAAGTCCTGATAAATCTGGTCGGCAATGCCATAAAATTTACTGATAAGGGTGAAATACTCATCTCAATTAGGTCTCAATCACTGCCAGAGGGCGAGATTAACTTGTCTTTCAGTATTAAAGATACTGGGATCGGTATCACGCTGGAGCAACAGAACGCTCTTTTTTCCGGTTTTCAACAAGCAGATTCTTCAATAAGTCGTCGCTATGGCGGGACAGGTTTAGGTTTAGCCATCAGTAAGCGCTTGGTGAATTTGATGGGTGGTGAAATCGGCGTAGAGAGTGAATTTGGTTGTGGAAGTACCTTTAGCTTTAACGTCGTCGTACGCAATGCGGAGAAGAGGGCGATCCAAAACTCTCAAACGTTTACTCGTAGTAATGAAAAGTTGAGCGTGTTGATTGTCGATGACAACGACAGTGCGCGAATAATTTTACAAGGTATTGCGGTCTCGTTGGGATGGCAGGCAAAGATTGCGTCCGATGCGCAAGAGGCGTCACTATTAGTCAAGCAAGCCCACCGCGATAGTACTCGCTATGATGTCGTTTTCGTAGACTGGCGTATGCCGGGTAAAGATGGCCTAACCTTCGCTCGCGAGCTACGGGAATTGCATAGTAGCGTGGTTTCACTGATTGTAATGATTACCGCTCATGGAAAAGAACTGCTCGATGAGCAAAATAACGATTATGAGCGCTATCTGGATGGATTTTTAATTAAACCTGTTACAAAAAATATGATGTTACAGGCAGTAAAGAGTGTTGTTTTTGGCGATCTCGACCTGTCGCTCCCGCACGAGCTGCCATTGCAGGGAATATCCTTACTGCTGGTAGAAGATAATTTGACGAACCAGCTGGTTGCCAGTGAGTTACTGCAGCAACTAGGGGCGACCATCAAAATTGCTAGCAGCGGTGAGGAAGCGTTAGAGATGCTGGAAAGTACGGCAGAGCACTTTGATATGGTACTGATGGACATACAAATGCCGGGAATGGATGGCTATCAAACCACTCGTGAGATTAGAAAGCTACCTAGACATCAGTTGCTGCCGATTATTGCTATTACAGCGCACGCCATGTCTGATGATATAGCCGCTTGCCTGGCAGCAGGTATGCAAGACCACATCGCAAAACCTTTTGATCTTAACGAGTTGACGACCAAAATTCTCAGCCATCATAAAGCAGAAAAAGCACCTCACGTCAAACAAGTTAATAAATCAAACCTGAATTTTGATCAGGCAGCGTTAGCGTTCTGCCAGCAGCATCATATTGAACTCGAAGCTGCTGTTCAGCGCCTTGGTTATTCCCTGACGATTTATGTCAATGTATTAAAGCAATTTGAGCAGGACCTTAGGCAAGCATTACAACAACTAGAGGATAAAACACTTACCCGTCGTAATGCACGATTGTTGTTTCATAGTTTAAAAGGTGCTGCAGGCACACTTGGCTTTAGCAATCTGGCAAAGCTTACTGCCCGCTTGGAAGATGAGCTGCGTGAGCACAGTGATGACGGTTATCAGGTAGATAACAACGTTCTGGATATACTGAAGTTAACTCTTAACACCGCTACAGACTTGGTGAAATTATTACAAGTGGAACAGCAAATAGCTACCGCACAAGCCCCTGTTAGCCGGACGGAACAGGCAGCTCAGTTAATGACGCTAAAGCAACATCTCAATCTTGCCAACATGGCAGCGTTGCCACTTTATCAGCAATTGGCACCGTCACTGCAGGCTCAAACACCTGAACTAAATAAAGAGCTTGAAGAGGCTCTAGTCAACTTGACTTTTGAGCAAGCAGTCGTGATAGTTGATAAAATGTTAAGTCAATTCAAAGAGTAGTTTATATGTCAGTTGACACTATACCAAATGTAGCTATCAGCCAATTCCCTGCAACCATTTTAGTTGTCGATGATCAACCTATTAATATTCAGATTGTCTTTCAGGTTTTAGGCAACGAGTACAATATTCTGATGGCCACAAGCGGCAAACAGGCAATAAAAGTTTGCCACGACAGTCGGCCTGATCTCATTTTGTTAGATGTAGTAATGCCTGAGCAGGATGGATTAGAAACATGCAGGCAATTAAAAGCCGATAAACAACTGGCAGATATCCCGGTCATATTCGTCACAGGCTTGCAGCATGAAACGGATGAAGATGCCTGCTGGGATGCAGGTGGCGTCGATTTTATTCAAAAGCCATTTAATACAAATACATTACGTAACCGGGTAAAGGCTCACTTAGCCCTGAAAAGACAAGCTGACTTACTGCGTTCTCTCGCTTATCTGGATGGGTTAACCGGTATTTATAACCGCCGCTATTTTGATAACGTTTTATCAATCCAACTTGCCCAACATAGACGTAAACTGAGTCCTCTTGCAGTATTGATGATTGATATCGACTACTTTAAGAAATATAACGATACGTTTGGCCACTTAGCAGGAGATGATGCTTTACGTAAAGTGGCCAGTGCCCTAAAGCATAACGGGCGACAGGCTGACACGGTCGCCCGCTATGGAGGTGAAGAATTTGTAGTGTTGCTAGCCGATACCGATATAAATGGCGCAGTAACCGTGGCAAAAAAGATGCTGCATCATGTATTGGAATTAGATATCGCACACCCCCAAACTCCCGCCACCAAACTGAGCATCAGTGTTGGCATTGCCGTCGCCGATGAAGCGAAAGGCTACGATAGTAATATTATAGAACTGGCAGACCAGCAGCTGTATTTAAGTAAACAACGTGGTCGTAATACCTATTCGGTTGTACTAGCGTGAGGTCTGGCAAACCTATTACCAAAAAATTACTATCTATGAGTGATTAATTTTAAACTCTGTTGTTACCATGATTTTTACAGCATAATATTGAAACCGGCCAAGATAATTTACACAGAATACTGGGACCATAACCCGCTGCGCTGCTCATCGCCCTTACACTAACGTTCTGCTAACGACTAATAGCGGACTTTAATACCTGCACATTGTAATATCCGCTTCTGGCACTGAGCAGACTGTCAACGCTGGAATCTTGGGTCTGGGATTATTGCTTACCTGCCTTTACCCGAAGAATTGTTTGCCGGGTGGTATTAAACTCCCGGGCAATGGCGCTGATACTGACCCCGGTGTTAATGCGTTCAATCACAGAAAGTTGCTGTTCTTCATTCAGTGTGGAAGGACGGCCAAACCGCTTTCCTGCCGCTTTTGCCCTCGCAATACCTGAATGTGTGCGCTCAAGCAACAGATCCCGCTCAAATTCCGCCACCGCTGAAATAACCTGCATAGTCATTCTCCCGGCAGCACTTGTCAGATCAACACCTCCGAGCGCAAGGCAGTGAACTCGAATATCTGACGCAGCCAGTTGCTCAACTGTTTTTCTTATATCCATGGCATTACGCCCAAGACGGTCCAGCTTGGTGACAATCAGCACGTCGCCATTTTCCATGCGATCAAGCAGTCGGGTGAAGCCTGGTCGTTCACCGGCGGCAACCGAACCGCTGATATGTTCTTCAATCAGTCGCTGGGGCCGGACGGTAAAACCGGCAGCCTCGATTTCTCTGCTCTGATTTTCGGTGGTCTGATCCAGGGTAGAGACCCGGCAGTAAGCAAAAACACGTGACATAGTGATATTTTATGTACGAAATGGATGTACGAATCATAACGCATGTACGAAATGAATTTCACTTACTTTCGGACAGATTTGCAGAGTAGTGTACGAAACCGACCGGTTTCGGTCAGGGCAAGAAATAACGTAAATAAACTATATGCAGAGGAAGCATTTATGCCACGGAGACAAATACTCAGTAGTGAAGAAAAAGAACGCTTGTTGGTTGTGCCGGAAGATGACGTTCTTCTGACGCGCATGTGCTTTTTGAACGAACATGACCTCGCGCTTATTAATAAACATCGCAGACCAGCTAACCGCCTGGGCTTTGCTGTTTTACTTTGCTATTTGCGAGGGCCAGGATTTCCACCCGACAATAATGAGTCCCCTCACTACGGGGTTGTTTCCCGGCTTGCGGCTCATTTGAAACTTCAGCCTGATCTGTGGGCAGAGTATGCATCAAGAGAGGTCACCCGCTGGGAACATCTGGCTGAACTCTACCGCTACCTTGAATTATCCCCCTTCAGCCGGGCGCTGCAAAAAAACTGTATTCGCCACCTTTATCCCCACGCCATGCGGACAGACAGAGGTTTTTTACTTGCGGAAGAAATGCTCTCCTGGCTCCACAGTAATAAGATTATTTTCCCCTCTGTTGAGGTGATCGAACGAACCCTTGCTGAAGCAACAACGCTTGCTGACAGAGCGGTTTTTTCTGCGCTGACCGAGCAGCTTGAACCGGGGCAAAAAGCGGCACTGGACCGCCTGCTGGTATCTGAGGGTGAACAACCTTCACGGCTGGCCTGGTTGCTTCAGCCTCCGGGAAAAATAAACGGCAAAAATGTCCTGCAACATATCGACAGGTTAAATGCGATAGAGTCGCTGGCACTGCCTGACGGTATTGCGCTTTCCGTGCATCAGAACCGGCTCCTGAAACTCGCACGCGAAGGCAGGAAAATGAGTAGCCGGGACCTGGCAAAATTCACGGATGTTCGCCGTTATGCCTCGCTGGTTTGTATCATATCGGAAGCCAGAGCCACCCTGACTGATGAAGTTATTGATCTGCACGAGCGTATTCTGGGCAGTCTGTTCAGCAGGGCAAAACGCACTCAGGCCGAGCGGCTCCAGCAAACGGGAAAGCTGATTCAGAGTAAACTGAAGCAATACGTTACCGTCGGGCAGGCCTTACTTAACGCCAGAGAGTCTGGGGAAGATCCCTGGGCCGCAATAGAAGACGTGCTTCCCTGGCAGGAATTCATCAACAGCGTGGAAGAGACGCGGTTCCTGTCACGTAAGGACAACTTCGATCCGTTGCATCTGATCACAGAAAAATACAGTACGCTGCGTAAATACGCGCCCCGGATGCTGTCAGCGTTGCAGTTCAGGGCTGCTCCCGCTGCAATGCAGCTCGGTGACGCGCTGGATACCGTCAAAGAGATGTATCGAAAGCAACTCCGAAAAGTACCACCTTCCGCACCAATCGGTTTCATCCCGGAAAGCTGGAGAAAAGTTGTGATTACCCCCACCGGCATTGACCGAAAATATTACGAATTTTGCGTGCTGAATGAGCTGAAGGGAGCATTACGTTCTGGCGATATCTGGGTAAAGGGATCACGCCGTTACAGGAATTTCGATGATTATCTGATCCCGTCCGGCGATTTTGAAAAATCACTCAAGGATAACCAGTTACCCCTTGCTGTTCCGGGCGATTGCCATGAATACATTGAGAGCCGTTTGACGCTTCTGGCATCGCGCCTGGAGGAAGTTAATGCAATGGCGCTGGCCGGTGATTTACCCGATGTTGATATATCGGATAAAGGCGTGAAAATTACCCCGCTGGATAATAGTGTTCCTTCAACAGCATCCCCTTTTGGCGATCTGGTTTACGGCATGCTACCTCATCCTAAAATTACTGAAATGCTGGATGAAGTGGACGGCTGGACTGGTTTTACCCGCCATTTCACCCATCTCAAGAACAATCACATCAGACCTAAAGACAGAAAGTTGTTACTGACCACCATTCTTGCCGATGGGATCAACCTTGGGCTGACAAAAATGGCCGAATCCTGTCCGGGAACGACAAAATCGTCACTCGAGGGCATTCAGGCCTGGTACATCAGGGATGAAACCTATTCAGCCGCGCTGGCCGAGTTGGTTAATGCGCAGAAAAAGCGGCCTCTGGCAGCATTCTGGGGCGATGGAACAACGTCATCGTCTGACGGACAGAACTTTCGGGTGGGGAGTCACGGGCGTTATGCGGGTCAGGTCAATCTGAAATACGGTCAGGAGCCAGGCGTGCAAATTTATACACATATTTCGGACCAGTACAGCCCGTTTTACACCAAAGTCATCAGCCGTGTTCGGGATTCAACACACGTACTTGATGGTCTGCTGTATCACGAAACCGATCTGGAAATTACAGAGCATTATACTGACACCGCAGGTTTCACTGAGCATGTTTTCGCGCTAATGCATCTGCTCGGATTCGCTTTTGCGCCAAGGATCCGGGATCTTCATGACAAGCGGCTGTTTATTCATGGGAAAGCTGAGTTGTATCCGGGGCTTCAGTCAATCATCTCCTCAACCAGCCTGAATCTGAAGGAAATTGAAACCCACTGGCATGAGGTACTGCGTCTGGCAAGTTCTATAAAGCAGGGAACGGTAACAGCATCACTGATGATGAAAAAGCTGGCCAGCTATCCTAAACAGAATGGT
This sequence comes from Shewanella morhuae, assembly GCF_003028295.1. Lineage (NCBI taxonomy): Bacteria > Pseudomonadati > Pseudomonadota > Gammaproteobacteria > Alteromonadales > Shewanellaceae > Shewanella > Shewanella morhuae. Next base: position 36,541 of record NZ_CM009684.1, read on the forward strand.
CTGGCAAAGGCTCTGAGGGAGGTTGGCCGCATAGAAAGGTCATTGTTTATGTTGGACTGGTTCCGGGATCCTTCGCTGCGTCGACGAGTACAGGCTGGGTTGAATAAAGGTGAGGCCCGTAATGCCCTTGCGCGAGCAGTCTTTATGCACCGGCTGGGGGAAATCAGAGATCGGGGACTGGAAAACCAGAGTTACCGGGCAAGTGGGTTGACATTGCTGACTGCGGCGATCTCGCTGTGGAATACGGTCTATATAGAAAGAGCGGTAGATTCATTGAGACGGAAAGGGATCGCGATTAATGAGCAACTGATTACCCATCTGTCACCGCTGGGATGGGAACATATCAACCTGAGCGGGGATTACGTCTGGAGAACAAACCTCAAACTGGGACAGGGTAAATACCGCGCATTACGCTCAGTGAATAGTAGTCTGTACAAAAAACAGGCTTAGCGTAGGATATTTTCCGTTTTCCAAGCGGACCCCATCTATTTTGTCAACTGATGAAATAGATGAACTGTTTGGATTACCTCATTTCTCAGATGATGATCGTCGATTATATTTTGACTTAAGTGCTAAAGAGCGCGAGCTATTCGACAATACCCGAACGTTTTCTGTGGCAGCCCATTTAGTATTGCAACTGGGCTATTTCAAAGCCAAACGGCAGTTTTTCAGTTATGAACAAGAATCGTCAGTACTAAATGACTTGGATTACATTGCCGCGCTGTACTTTCCCACCAAAACGCTTTCAAGGCTGAAAAGTCCCTCAAGACCGATTAGGGCTGAACAACAACGAGCAATTCTTGATTTATTCCAGTATAAACAATGTGATAATGAGGTAAAAGTTGATTTGGAAGATAAAGCACAGCGGGTTGCGATGCTATCGACACAACCTATCTTTATCTTTCGTGAATTAACCCAATACTTAGCATTACACCGTATTGTCATGCCCAGTTATCGGTATATGCAAGAGATGATTGGTAGAGTGGTGGCTTATGAACGCACCCGTATTGCTCGATTACTTAGCACTTGCATGACTTCACTTATCGATCAGCAATTAGCGGCTTTGCTTCGGGCTGAGTCAGGAGTATTTCGCGTCAGCGCATTAAAACATGAAGCTAAAGATTTCAGTTATAAAGAATTGCGACATGAAGTCGCACGGCGGCAGTTTTTCCAGCCTCTACATGAGTTTGCCAAGCAGTTCCTCATAACAGCGGGGATCTCCAATGAAAGCGGCAAGTATTATGCTTCTATGGTTAAGTTTTATACCACTTATAAACTTCAACGCATGAAAAAAGAGACTGCTCAGTTATATCTGCTGTTTTTTGCTTTTCATCGGTTTCAGCAAATTAATGACAACTTAATTGAAGCATTGCTCCATTGGGTCGATCAATACGAGAAACAGGCCAAGCGTGCCGCTGAAGAAGCAATGAATAATGCGGTTACCAATGCAGCGAAAAATTTACAGGCTGCGGGTCATGTATTGAGCCTGTTTACGGATGACACCATCACCGATGACACACCTTTTTCCATTATTAAAGAAAAAGCCTATGCATTGCTTGAACAAGAGAGATTCCCATTAGTTGCTGATTACTTACGCAATATTGCTTTCGACAAAACGGCATTTGAATGGTTACATTACACAAAATTATCCGCCACATTCAAACGTAACTTAAGGCAACTTTTTACTGATCTGGATTTTGCCGGACGTGTAGAAGACTCTCCTTTGCTTGAAGCTATCGGTTTTTTACAAAACTTGTTACGCACAGAAAAATCACCAAGGCAAACTGATCCTAATGCATTTCCGACTGAGATTATTCCTAAAGGTTTACGCCGATATTTGTTTAGTAAAGAGGGTAAAACATTTAAAACGCTAGATGTAGATCGCTATGAGTTTTTGGTCTATCGCCTACTACGCAACTCACTGGAAGCGGGTGATGTGTACGTTAAACATAGTAATGAATTTCGCCGCTTTGAAGATGACTTAATAAGCGATCTTAGATGGCAGGATAAAGAACGAGTATTGCAAGATATTGGTGCACCCATTTTATTGGCCCCTATCCAAGATACTCTGGCTGTATTTCATACTATGCTAGCAGCACGTTATAGTGCGATTAACCAACATATTTCTGATGGGGTCAACAAACATATTAAAGTAATTGGGGCTGCCGAAAAGCGTCGTTGGAAGCTGCTTTATCCGAGCAGTGATGAATCCGTTAATAGCGATTTTTACAGCCAGTTACCAGGAATTGGTATTGCGGATCTACTGTGGTTTGTTGCGGGTAATACTGGATTTTTAAATGCATTTACCCATGTATTAGATCGTTATGTAAAGCATGAAGCTGATCCCCGTGAAATTTTCGCCTGTATTGTTGCGATGGGAACAAACATGGGGTTAGCAAAAATGGCTGAGGTTTCAGGCCTTAGCTCAGCATCAATGGCGGGGACGTCTAGAAATTATCTACGCTTGGAGACGTTGCGAGCGGCTAATGATGCGATTAGTAATGCAACCAGCCAGCTACCCGCATTTCATCTCTATGATATTCAGGACTCGCTCCATTCAAGTAGCGATGGCCAGCGGATGGAAACGCAAATTAACACCCTTAACGCTCGATATTCTCCTAAGTATTTTGGTTTACAGAAAGGTGTCAGCGCCTACACGTTGGTCGCAAATCATGTTCCTATAAATGCAAAGATTATTGGGACTCACGAACATGAAAGCCATTACGTTTTCGATTTATTGCATAACAATACCTCTGATATAAAGCCAGAACGGCATTCCACTGACACCCATGGCACCAATCAGGTTAATTTTTGGATTTTGCATGCATTTGGATATCATTTTGCACCTCGTTATCGTGATTTGCATAAGAAAATGGATACGTTAGTCGGCTCACAACATCCCAATGAGTGTGGTGACTGGCTAATAAAGCCTGCCCGAAAAACCAACGATGAATTGATTGAACGTGAATGGCCCAATATTCAACGTATCATGGCATCGCTAGCTCAAAAAGATGTTACTCAAGCCACGATTGTTCGCAAACTCTCGAGTTATTCGCGTCAGAATCAGACCAAGAAAGCATTATGGGAGTTGGAAAACATATGCCGAACGCTATACATTCTCGATTTTGTCGACGATGTTGGCTTACGTCAATGTGTACAAAAAGCATTAAATCGTGGTGAAGCCTATCATCGTCTCAGGCGAGCAGTTGCATTTGTTAACGGTGGAAAATTCAGAGTAAAAACGGAAGAGGAGCAACAAATTTGGAATGATTGCTCTCGGCTCATCACCAACGCGGTCATTTACTACAACACAGTGTTGCTATCTCGTGTCTATGAACAGAAGCAAAAAGTAGGTGATCAAAACGCACTGGCTCAGCTTCACAGTATTTCGCCCGTTGCATGGCAGCACATCAATATGTATGGCAATTTTGAGTTTAGTCCATCAACCTCAAAAATAGATATCGATGCATTGGTTGCTCGATATGCTGAACCAGAATATTGGCAGCAAGCCTTGACGGATAGTGAGACGCCAAGCGTTGATTTTTAGAGTAATTAATATGAAGAGCAGAAATGATTATGAAATTTGAAAAGCACAACTATCTATTTTTATTAGTATTATGTTGCAGTTCTTTTGCTTTGACTGGAAACGAGTTAAATAAAGATATCATCCAATCAGCACAAAATGGGGATGCCACTTCCTCACTGATACTTGGACGAGCTTATGAATTGGGTAACGGGGTAAAACAAGATTTAAGTAATGCATTTAAATGGTATTTAATATCTGCTGAAAAAGGTGATGTGAACGCTCAGATCATCGTTGCAACAAAATATGCAACAGGCGACGGAATAGTTGAAAATTTAGGGCAGGCTTTTAAATGGTACTTAAAGGCCGCTCAACAAGGACTTCCAGAAGCACAAAATATAGTCGGCAGAATGTATGCCGCTGGTGATGGCATAGAGAGAGATTTTTCAAAATCTTTTTTATGGCACTTAAAAGCCGCGGGGCAAGGTAATATTTACTCTCAGTTAGCTATAGGAACCATGTATGCATCAGCTGTTGGTGTGGAAAAAGATCAAACACGTGCTTTAGCATGGTTTCTAAAAGCAGCAGAGCAAGGAAGTGATATCGCTGAAAAAATTGTTGGCGATACTTATAACTTTGGCTATGGAGTTCCAATAGATTGGAGTAAAGCACATTTTTGGTATTTAAAATCAGCTAGACAAGGAAATCTAGAAGCGCAAAAGGCACTTGGATTTCTCTATGTTCTTGGACAAGGAACCGAACAGGACTTTAAAAATGGCTATGCATGGTTCTCTATTGCTGCAACTGGAGGAGATGTAGAGTCTATTAATTATAGAGATGAAACAGCTAAAAACTTGTCGACTCAACAGCTTAATGAGGCTCAGCAATTATCTAGCAAGCTGTATGAGGAATTATCGAATTCGAGATAACCCGTTTCGAGCTAACTTTACATATTTGGCGCGTTGGGCAAATTTAGCCATGTAGAAATGGGTAGCTGAGATTCTGGAATTTTTCACCACTGAAAAATTTCAATTCTTTCTAGCTTATATGTACACCTCGATCTGAAGTCATGTACCGCGAATAAAACGATAGCAGTAGATAATTTGAAGTTATCTACTGCTATAAATAGGCAATATTTAAAATGTGGCTAAGGCGTTTTAGTATGTAATAAGTGTACTGTACGTATTACGTACCAAGACCGAATCAATAATCTAAGATGTTGTGTTAAATTTATTTTTTTTCAAAACATCTGCAATAGCAACATCTAACTGCTGTTGAATATCTAAAGACAATCGTCCAAATTCATAAGCAAAGTTTCGCCCTTTAATACGCTTTCTTGCATAAATGCCAGAACTATCAAATGTTGCAAGATTAGTAACACTAACCAGTGCTTTATTCTTCATATCCTTAGCGATCTGAAGTTCTGCTTTTATCGCTTTGATGATAGCTGATTTACGTTCTTCCCTTGAATATTCAGCCTGAATAATGACAACTTTTTTAGTCAAATCCTTGATGAATAATAGTAATTCATCTTCAAATTCATATACTTCCATAACGTTATTCAGCAAAGCGTAGTCAGTATGTGACAAGTCATTAGCCACAGGAAAAAGCTTTACCAAACGTTCATCGACCTTAGCGGCTTTTAAAGCTTTACTCACACCAGCCTGACTCATTCCAAGTTGAGCAGCTACTTCAGCCTGTGTAATCTTAGGATTCGCTTTTTCCAAAGATAAGCATTGTTGGCCAATCTCACGTAGGTTATGTTCTTTTGCGGTTTGGAGCTGTTTAGCTAGAGCTTTAGCATCTGAAAGTGAAATATCATCTTTAGTTACCAGTATGCGAAATATATCAACTTCACCATTTTGCAGTAAAAACCAAGCTCTGCGTCGAGAACCATCTAGCACATCGAGTTTACCATTCACTTCTCTAGCGACTGCTGGATAAAATTGCTGGAAGGCTAATGAGTCGAGATCTTGTAGAGAATCTGCATTTAATAATGCCTGGTCACGCCCGTTAACATCGAAAGTCACATAGGTACTATCGCGAACTTGTTCATATGATAACGTTGCTTCGGTAAATGTAGCGGTAGCACCAGAAGCTAATTGCCATAAGAAGCTTTTACCTACAGATTCAAGACCAAATAGATTTTGAAGAGATAACGTAACATCTTCACTTACTTTTTCTATTTCAGTTGTAATTTGGCGTTTTAAAGACTCAATATTAGCTTTGGCTGCATTTATTTGTGCTTCTTCGGCACCAACTGCATTACCTAGAGGGCTCATTACCCCACGTTTTTTAGCCATTATGCTTGCTCCTGTTCACGCCAGACGTTCACAATATCTCTTAGGACTTGGCTGGTTACTTCATAACAATTTTGCTGTGCACTTTGAAAAGTCGCTTTACTCTTAGGGTATTCACTCTTAGACATATCAAACACGGTAGAAAGCAACGAAGATGACTGACGAATAGCTTCACTATGTTTAAATTCATTTGAGTACATATAAGGCGCAAAATGATCGTATAAACTATTCATTAGATCGGTTGTAGTAGCGCTATCACGATGATTTGTAATTAAAATCTTCATAAAATCATAACCATGATGATTAGCATTAGCCAATAAAGCCCACACTTGAGGGATATAACTAAAATAGGAACAAGTAGCATCAATGTCGTTTTCTGTGATGGACAACGGGAAAACTACACTGGTAGCGGCAAAATATGCATTATAAGTTGCATACCCTAATGAGGGAGGGGTATCGATAATGATGATATCAAATTCATCTTGAACAGCATTGATGATCGTGTTCAAAAGAGAGTAAGGAGACTTTAACTTTTGACCAAATACTTGTTCATGAAACCAACCTTCAATAGCTCTATCACTTTGTGATGCCGGCAAAATACGGAGATTAGGTATAGTTGTAGGTAAGAATGCGTTTGAAACGACTTGTTCAAGAGTCTCACCTTCATCTAGATCAAAATTATTCATCATGAGATCGCCAACAGATAAACAACCTTCTAGATCCGCTTCTGGTGCGTAATACATGGACAAAGTAGCTTGACCATCCATATCGATAAGGCCTACCCGATACTCTTGATGAAACTCTGTAGCCAAGCCTGAAGCGATTGTTGCGGCAGAAACGGTTTTACCAACACCACCTTTTTGATTTTGTATAACAATAACCTGCATTTTTTGGTTATCACTGCGCTTAAATTTAGATGCTTTACGCAAGTTTTCTGGCAGCAAATCTCGTAACTGATACATTTCTTCTATGTTGATTAGCCATTGAGAATCTTCATGCCGCCTTGGATCAAAATCTGCTGTAGATACATATTTATCAAGTGTTTTTGCGTCAATGTCCAAATAGGTAAAGGCTTCCGCACGCGTAAATTTTCGCAACTCTTTCCGGTGATTTGACAATAACCGTTGGTTACGTCGCTTAATATAGGCATCAGCCCCCATTTTAAGCACTTGAAAAGTCTCTGTAGCCTGCATGCTATCCATGAAATTCTCCTTAAATAATTAAATATAAGTGTATACCTTAATATTTAAGGTGTATACTTATATTCGATGGAATTTCTATTTTAAAGGTAAAAGTACCCGAATTTGGTCAGACTGTTAATGTGGCCAAACAACAAAATACGGTAGTTGAGGGTATTGAAATGAGAAATGATGAATAAAAATACGGCCAATGATGATGGTCAAGATCATCACTGGCCTGTGCCACAACTTAGGATAAAGGTAACTAAACTTATGTCACAATTTCAGTATAACCAAATTGAAAAAGCGCGTCTAATCGACTTACCAATGATCCCATCGGGATTGTTGATTCAATGGTTAGTAACGAAACCTGATTGGTTACAACAGCGAGTATTTAAACAACTAACACTTCAACAATAAACCATAGAGAGCAGGGATTAAGTTCCTGCTCTTTAATGCTAGGTCTAAATACCTTTATAAATTTTTAACCTTTCTTACTTCGCTCATATTCAAGTGAACTTACAATAAAATGGTTCAACCATTTTATTGTAAGATCAACTCCTCTTGCTTTTGGAAATCTCAGTTTTACTCCGTTTCTTCGCCACTTTGGCACTTAGCTTGCAAATTCCTTCTGCTAGACGCTTTTTTCTTTAGCGACTTACTATACAGCGCGTTTGAATTTTAACGGTCGTAGACAAAATTAACTTACAGCACTGTTTTTAGATATCGCCCCTAGCGTTAGCTAGGAATTGGCGAGGCATTATGCATTTAGTGGATTTATCCACTGCTTTTGATTCCTTTTAATAAGTTATCTTTTACTAATAAGTAAGCTCTTAAAAGAAAAAAGCTTTTGGACTCCCGAATTTTACTCCTTTTTCTTACTCCCAATTTAATAAGGATATACATACCTTATCCACAAGAGCTACGAACCTATGAGAAAAACATACGAATTAACGTCAATCGCTAACAGAGAGAGATGAAAATTTAGTGAAATGTAAGCCTTTAACTAGCAAAATTAGCTGTTATTTATCGTTGGGGTAGGGAAGGGCGCCGCCATATGACGGTAAGCTTAAAATAGCGATTAATGCGTACTGGGGGGATTAACGTTAGAGGAGAAAAACATATCCGCTGTAAATCGTTGCCTCAATGGCAGCTGACGCTTGAAGCAGCGCCACGTAAACGATAAACCATTATCAAGAGCTTTCTGATACGAAAACTTAATTTGCGCTCTTATATCATCGGAATAAACACCAATCGATTGTAAAAATTGAGGTGATAGCCACTTATAAGCAGCGCGAGAACGAATAGTACCTTCTTCGTCAGCTTTTTTAACTTCTTGAACCAGGTAGACGCCTGCAAGTTTAAGCATATCGATAAAGCGATACCAAGTTGAGCTTGGTATCGCTTCACCCCAGCGCTTAGCGTGAGCAAGCATGAGTGCATCATGGCTGGTAGGATCGAACCCTATGTTTTTAGCTTTACCCACTTGGCCGCTCATAAGATCGCATGTAGTTATCAATGTAACTGATATCTCAAATAGCTTTCGCTTAGTACGTTCAGACATAGTTCGTGATACGCCACCATTATCAACGTCTAACTTTCGGCTATAAATCAGCCGGCGCGCATTGTTGATCACCACATTAAAATATCGAGGTAAACGGCTACCTTTAAGCTTAAAACCGTCAAGACTAGCTTTATAGGCATTAGAGCCCACATCATGCTTATTATTTTTTACATGAAGAGCAGCTGCGCGTTTTTCGTTGCGTAGTCTCTGACGCTTCTGACGTGCTTTATCTGCGTTAGATTTTTGCATGAGACACTACCACAATGCACTCACGAAAAGATGATCTCAAGATCAACTGACGCTGGCATATGGGGTTTAAGTGTCTTAAATTTTGGTGCTGCAAAGGTACGCAGCCATTGAAATAATTAGGCATTATATTGATTCCACATGTTTTAGGGCTGTTTGAATGGTTAGTTCAAACATTGCTGATCACTATAATCTTATCGATCGCAAAGATCAACGATCTTTCAATGGCTTGAATTTTAGGCACAAAAAAGCCGACCCATGTGGTAAGTCGGCTTCGTTGTCGAATGCTTCACGTTAGGGAACCACCCCCAACACACTCTAATTTTGAAAAATACACTACATAGAAAACTATGTAGTAGCGTGCTATGTAATGCACTTTTGCTTCAAAATCTACTTCGTATTTTAATAGCTCATCAAAAAAATTGCAAGGCCAATGCAAAACAGATCAACTATGCATCTGAATCGGGGTCGAATTGCAATTTATCCTTAACAGCCTCAACAGTTAAAGCTGTAATTGTTTGATATTTACCATCTTTTACAGCTTGGTCCATCAATTCCTTAAGCTTCTTTGGGCACCTAAACGTCACAAGCTCAGTTTTAGACGAAGTAGGAGGGTTATAATTTTTTTTCATAATAATTCATTTTGTATTGACCACCTTACTGTAATACAGTAAGTTTACTGTAATACAGTAATCTTGTAATTTTATTCATGATAGAACATATCGATTTTTCAATAAAGAAGTAAAAAAATATGCCTCTAAATAAAAGCGAGATCACTATTTTCCGTGAGTTGTTCCCAACTCTTACGCAACGGCAGCTAGAAGTAATGAAGGATTTTTCACTAGGAATGACACCATCTCAATTACAAGCCAAAGCAGACTGCTCGCGCACGGCAATTGAAAGGCACCTTGCCGATCTCAGAGCAGAATTTGGATGCACGTCATCTAATGAAATTAGAACTATCTTTTTAAATAAACTATTAATACAAGTATTACGTAACTCAATTTAAGTTTCATTTCAAGTTAGGAATTTCCTAACTAATAACGGTATCTGTTTTCACTTATTATCTTCGCCGCGATAGTCGCACAACTAGATATAAATGAGGATTACATGTCCGATGGAAAAATTAACAAAAATCACTCAAGAATAACAATTATTTTAACAGGTGAATATCACAATAAATTAGTTAATTCATGTGAACGTTCAGCACGTAGCAAACGAGCCGAAATACAGCTTCGAATTGAGCATAGTTTATTAAGTTTTGTTGATGCTCCGCCCAAACCAATTAAACAACAATGATCAAACAAGTAATTATAATTAATTACATAAGCCTCACCTAAATATATACAAAGGAAGTGTTATATGACAACTCTGACTCAGAAACAACCTAGCGCACAACAAACTGAAGTAAACGCAGAGATCCTAAGACTCGCAAAACATATACCTAGTAATAGAACCATTAACGTTATGCGCGTCGTCGGCATATTTATCGTTTGTGTGGTTGCTACTTTGATTATGTCTTGGGATGTGCATGCTGCAGATCCTTTTGCACCGGCTAAATCTGAAATTGTTGATACCGTTGGCACCGGCTCAACTGCACAGTTCGCCATTCTCGTAGTGGGTTTATGTGCCGCTGCGATTACTGGCTTTTTAACCAAAAACTGGGGAGCCGCTATTGGGGCTTTTGTCGTTGGTATGATCTTCGTCAACGTAGCCTTAAAGGTTGTAGGTCTATAGACCGTGGATAACCCCACTCAGTTTTTTAGCATCCCTAAACACCTCAACAACACCCCTACGTTATTAGGGTTTGCGATGGATGAACTTGTTCCTGCCTTAGTGTTTTTTGCCGTGTTATTCATGATGAATCACGCGCTCATTGGCATGGTACTAGCCTCTTCATGGTTTTTAGGGATGCGCAGAATGAAATCGCAATACGGCATGAGCGTATTACGCCTCACCGCTTATTGGTACGCCCCTGCAGAATTTAGCGCTTCATTTTTAAAACGAACACCTGCGGCATGTCGCCGCTACTGGTTACGTTAAATGATGTGAATTAGGGGGCCAATCCCCCTAAGGATGCCCCATGTTACAAAAGAACAAGATCGACTTTATTCGCATTGCCAAATCCCTCAACACACTTCTGTTAATCGGCTTTACCATAGCCATGATCAGTAACACGGTCCTAGCAAGTATTGTATGGAAGGCCTACTTCAATAAAAGCCGCACCGTTGTGCCACCGACCATCAGCGCAGCCTTTACCGTATCAGACACCTCTATAGACGAACCGTATTTACAGCAAATGGCCGAATACTTTGCCTTTCTAAAACTCAATGTCACGCCCGCTTCGGTAGACCATCAGTACAAACAGCTAGCAACGTATATCGATGAAGCTGATTGGCATCAGATGCAACCTTTACTGGTTGAAGATGCAGCCATGATTAAAAAACAAAACATCAGCAGTCACTTCACCATCAATGAAACCCAAATAGCCCTTGATGATCGTCTCGTCAAAATAACGGGCACGTTAAACAAATATGTGGGCAAACGCGCGCTAGAACCCGAAACCATTAGCTACATCATTGCCATGAATTATGACCATGGCCAACTGTCGCTCAAAGCCATTAAGAAAGTGCAAAAGGACGTTAAATAATGAAGATTGCTAACCCACTTGTTTTCGCAGCCTGCGCGCTTTTTCCTATGAGCGTGTTAGCGGCAAATACGCCCCCAAAACACTACGGATTCAATGACAGTGAAACGGTTCCTATTGAGCTGTCGAGTGTTGATATCAACCGCTTAGTCGTTGAAGGTGACAAAATCACCTCGATTGATTGTCCAGAAGGATTTTGCGTTGTCACTGGCACGAAATCGGATAAATCCGGTGCAGCGCGCGTTAACCTCAATTTGGCCATGCCATTCACAGCCTATGTATCAACAGAAAAGGGCAGACATTTCGGCTTATTCATCAGCCCTAAAGCCATTCCTGCCGTGACCTCTATCTTCACTGCAGAACATTATCGCGAAGAACAACCCTCCGTTTTCGATAAGAAAACCCCTTATCCAACCATGATGACCGAGTTCACCGCGCAAATGATCCGCTACCTCGCCACAGGCAAACCGATTGACGGTTATCGTGTGCATGTCGTCAATGATGACCTTGAACGCACCACGGTAGACAGTGAGCCGAGAGGCACGGAAACATCTATCGATGACGCGATGTTTACTCGCTTAAATGAGCAACAAATGCCTAAACCAGCAGGACTAACAACAGAACCTGCTTTCGTGTTCACTGGTAAGCATTTCAACGGCATCATTTATCGCGTAACAAACCACGCAGCACTCCCAGTCACCCTCACCACAGCGCAGTTCTACTCACCAACGACGCGAGCCGCAGCCTTATCAACCTATGAATTAGCACCACAACAAACAGGCCACCTGTTTGTTGTCTCGGGCGGGGAGAGCATGCAATGAAGCAACTCCTAGACTACTTCAAAAAGGACCCCGAAGCCGACTTTGAGCAAGGCAGTGCGTTAAATGAAGCCAATAAAAAACGCAATTGGGTGATTGCAGGTGTGGGGGCAACGGTACTCGGTGCCCTCTATTTAGCGGGCGACGCCTATATGTCTGCCCCTAAACGTGCCCCCGAAACCGCAGCGGGCAATCCTATCGATTTTGGTGCCGTGATTGATAAAGATTTCACCGAGAAAGACAATCAGTCTGCGCTCACCGCACAACAAATTGCCTTAGATAAGCAGCAGAAAGCGATTGATAAAATACTGAGCAGCATGCAAGCCATTGAGCGCAATAATGAAGCTAATCGCCTTGATTTAAAACGTAATTTAGAGACATTCCAACTAACCATCACTGAAAGAATTGATGATAAGATTAATGCCGCTACCGCAAATGCAATGCAGCATAGCAATGTCACCGATGAATTTTCGACAGAGGGCATCGATGCATCTGCCTATCCCGTTAGGCAAAGCACACGCTACTTAGGTGAACAAACGCTGCCGCCACGCCCGAGCGTGGGTGACGGACAAAGCGGGTATGCTGCCCCCTATCAAGGCGGCGCTATCCCGCCACCTGCAACCCAAAATGGCATCGATTCCTTTGCATTAAATTGGGAAACGCCAGAAGAAAACCTGCCAAAAAAACGCACCCCTGAGAACTATGTTCCTGCAGGTACGTTTGTAACGGCTGTGGTTACGGGCGGCGCAGATGCCAATGCGGGAGTGAATGGCCAAGGCGATACGGTGCCGATGGTATTCCAAACCACTAACCAAGGTGTACTGCCTAACGGCAAGCCCTCAAAGCTCAATAACTGCACGGTTCTCGGTGCAGCTTACGGGGAAATCTCATCGAGTCGCGGCATTGTGCGCACCACTCGCCTCAGCTGTATTTTTGAAGATGAAATCATCGACATTCCAGTCGAGGCGACCGTATTTAACTATGGCCGCAATGGCATTCGCGGTACTGCCATTATGAAGAACGGCAAAATCGTTCAAATGGCGGGCATTAGCGGCATTTTGACGGGCATTGGTGAGACAGGTAAAGCACTGAGCCAAACCACATCGAACTCCGCGCTAGGGTCAACTTCAAGCGTCAATGGGGCCGATGCACTGCTCAACTTAGCTGGCAGTGCCAGTTCAAGCGTGGGTAGCAAGCTTGCTGATTACTACATCAAATTAGCTGAGCAATACCACCCGATTATTGAGCTAAATCCGGGCAATACCGTCAACATCGTGTTTTTGAAAGGCTTCCCACTCGATCCGGTTGGCATTCAAGAATACGAAGAAGCGTTAGCGCAACAAGCCCAAAATCCTGTCAGTGCCACAGCGCAAATCCTCAACACTATCAGCAACCCACTTTTAGAACAGATGCCAGGGAATATTAAGCCGCAGGCCCAAGGCGCAAACACGCCTACACCACAGCAGCAATATAACCAACAAGGCCAACGCCCCCCAGTTAACTCAGCCTTTGGCCGTGCGAATTAATTCATTTAAGGAGTGACATTTTGAACCCAATCATGAGCAAAAATGCATTACGTAACACCGGTATTATCGCACTGGCTTCATGGCTATTAAGTGGCTGTGCAGCAGGGCTGGATGGTGACTATTCCTGCGATAAGGTGGGTGGCATCAATGGCTGTACCAATATGATGGAAGTGAGGCAACTTACCGACAGTGGTGTGTTCAATCAGCCACAAGCACAAAGCCCTGCGGTGACGGCCTTAAGCGGCCAAAGCACAACTGCACTTCCCAAGCTCGCGAGCCAACAACAAGACTTTATCCCATTGCCACGCCGCGACCGCCACGGTGTACCGCTGCGCACCTCTGAGTCAGTCCAAAAAGTAACCATCTTCCCGTATCTCAATGAGCAAGGTGATTACGTTGATACCAGCGATGTCTACATCGTGGTCGATAAGAGCCGTTGGACGGGTAGACCTGCCAAATACATCAAGCAGGATTAAGCCATGAAACAACGTATTAAAGACGATCTCGGCGCACTCTATGCCAGCAGCAAACAGCAGCACAACCATCTGCATCATGAATTGCCCTATCGCATTTATGATGATGCCGAACAAGTATTTGAAAATGCCAATACGCTTGGTTTTGGCTTTGCCATTTCGCTGTTTGGCGGGGCTAATGACGACTTGATCAAAACCATGAACGCCTTGGTGTGCACACTGCCAGAGGGCGACAAATGGCACTATCAATTCGTCATGGTGGGTAACAACCAAGTCGGTGAACTCATCGAGCAAAATCAAGCGCTGCTCAGTGGTCGCAATGCCATTTGCGATAAATTTGCTAATAATGAAGCTATCTATGCCAAACACAGTTCGACCAAAGGCTTTGGCACCAAGCTCAGCAGCGCATACCACTACGATTTAAAGAACACCAAAGGGTTTTTCTTTGTTTCAACCACCGAGGACATGCCTGCACTGCTGGATATGCGTCTTGGCGTTGAGTCAGAACTGGCGCAAACAGGCATGCACATTCGCCGCTTAGGCGCTGACGATCTGATTGAGCATTGCCGCGAACACTTAAATTTTTCGCATCAACAAGATCGCGTCACGCCCGCTAAATATAACGAGTATCAACCTCTCAACACCCAAATTCTCAGCCCTGACAGTGAGTTCATCATTAATCGTGATTCGGTCAATATCCGTCACACACCGATGCAATCCGACAACAGTGTCGATACCACCCTAATCAATCTAGGGCTTAAAGGGCTGCCGAACGACTTTAGGCTATATGCGTTTCCCAACTGTATTGCATCACTCAGTTACACCATGAACAGTGTTCAATGCCCTTACCGTGTCAGCGTGTCGTTTTATATTAATAAAACGGGTGAGCAAACAACCCGTAACGACAGCAAAATTGGCTCACTAACCAAAACGGTCAACTCCCCTATGCGGTTGTTGATCCCCAGTGCCGCGGATGAACTGGCTGAACGCAAGGAGATACAAAAAGGACTCAGCTCACACGCTTTTAAAATCACCACCATGACATTGAATGTCACCCTGTATACGACAGAAGAGAAGCACCGCCACGACACCTCAAAGGCGATTGCGACATTTCGCACGGCAGGCATTGATTTAATCCGAAACAATAAACTGCAAGGCATGTGCACACTGTCCACCCTCCCGTTCTCAATGAGCGAAGGCTTTATGAAAGACAGCCAAAAAGCGGGCCTGTGTTTCATGATGAAAACCTCAAACTTGGTGAATTTCTTACCGATTGTTGCAGACTACAAACGCTTATCAGCAGGGTTACTCTTGCCAACAATGCGCCATCAAATTAGCTATTTCGATCCGTTTAACTGCGGCAGTGATAACTACAACATGGCGATTACGGGCGGCTCAGGGGCAGGGAAGTCATTCTTCATGCAAGCCTTAGTAAAATCGATTTTTGCCAAAGGGGGCAAGGCATGGATTCTTGACAAGGGTCAGAGTTACAAAAAACTCACTCAAACATTAGGCGGCGTCTATCTCGATAGTTCGCAGATTTTCCTAAACCCGTTTACCCACTTAGGCAAAGTTTTAAGCGTGCGGGATGCGGGTACTTTTGGCCCAATCCTCGATGATGAAGGTCAAGCCATTGATCCCATCACCGAAGTGTTGGGAAACATCACCGCGCTTATCGCCACCATGGCATCACCTGATGAAAAGCTCACCGGATTTCAGACGGCATTACTCGGCGATGCTATTTTGCTGGCATGGCAAAAATGCGGTAACGACACGCTGATTGACGATGTGCAAAAGGCACTCTATGACATTGCCGCGCAAAAAAATGACGATACCCGTATCAGTGATATCGCTGCGCAATTAAACAAGTTCTGTTCAAGCGGTATTCATGGCGCGATTTTCAATAAGCCCTCGATGCTCGATCCCAATATCGATATCACCACGCTTGAACTCGATGGATTTAAAGGCGAGCTACAACGTCCAGTGATTTTCGCGTTGATGGTGACGATTAGCCAACAAATGTACTTATCGGGCCAACGTTCTATTCCGAAAATCTGTGTGATTGAAGAAGCGTGGTCGCTCATGAGCGGCGCGAATGCGCAAAGTAAGGATTTCATCAACGAAGGTTATCGCACAGTGCGTAAGTTCGGCGGCAGCTTTGCCACAGTAACGCAAGGCATGAACGACTTCTTTGCCAACGCCGAGGCCGAAGCGGCACTGAACAGTTCAGATATTCATATCACATTACGACAAGGTGATGGCTTTGGGGATTTCTTGAACAAGCATCCTGACCACTTCTCGCCCTTCGAGCAACACATGATCAAGTCATTCCCCCGCGCCAATGATGCGGGTCATTCCTGCGTCATGCTCAAAGCGGGCGGGCTAGTGTCCTTTCACCGGATTTTTGCCGATCCATGGTCGCGCGCCATGCTCTCAACCGAGCCGAAAGAATTTGAGCATTGTGAGAACCTTATTAAAGGCGGCATGCCGTTACTCGATGCCATTGAACTGACAGCCCAACATTTCTATCCCGATGATATGGCCCGTTTTGATGCCATTTTGTCCGCAGCAGCAACCCACAAAGAGGCCGCATAAAATGGAAAAAAACCTTATTCAAGCCTTTTTATGGCTGGTGACGCTGGGCGTCATGATCACCCTATGGGTGACGCGCGAACCCAGAGTTGTCGAGTATGACATTAACGAAACCGTGGCCAGCTTTCACCAATCTATCGGTCAAAGCGAGCTATCCGACGAACAACGCGAAAAAGAAATCACTCGATTTACCCAAACTCTGGACGATGTGGTGCAGCAATACGCCATTGATAACCATGTAGTAGTGTTAGTCAGCCCCGCCGTCGTCAGTGGCGCCGTGAATGTCACTCAAGAAATTCAGCAGTCACTACTGCAAACCCTTCATGCGCAAAACAAGGCGAACCGCGCCCAAGCGAGCGAGGTCACGCCTAAATGAATAAATTCGCGCTACTGATGCTGACGCTATGCCCACTATTGCCGCTCAAGGCTGCGTCTATCGGCACCGTGGGGCAAGTGTTCCCCATTGCTGAAATTGACATGCTGCAGTGGATTGAAAACCGTCTGCAAACCTTTGAAAAAACGGGTGAGCTAGACAGTATGCGCGAGCAATTCCAAGAGAATGTCAAAGCGGGTGTAAAGCGCCCTCGTCCGGTGGGGCTCATTACCACTAAAACCCCAGAGGTGTTTTTAGTCGATCCCACCTTAACGCTGGCCAAAGATATCAATGATGCTAATGGCAATCTGATTTATCCCAAAGGCACACGGGTTAATCCATTTGATACCAAGACATGGCCCGCCCTACAAAAAGCAAACGTCGGCAAGTTTGAGTTCAGTAAAACGCTGGTGTTTTTTGATGGGGATGATGTGCAGCAAGTGTTATGGGCCAAAGAGTTTGCAACAACCCATGAAAAGCAACACATCAAATGGATTTTAACGGGCGGCGAACCCGAAACACTGCATGCCCAATTAGATGCGCGCGTTTACTTTGACCAGCAAGGAAACCTCAGCCGCGCCTTAACACTTAAGCGCGTTCCAAGTGTCGTGAAGCAAGAGGGCGTGATGTGGCAAGTGCGCGAAGTGGATGTGTCCAATTTCCCTGTATTCATGGAGGAAACAAACAATGCGACACATTAAACTCGCGTGGCTATCTTTATTGATGGGTCTAATTCCCGCACAAGCCAACGCACAGGCCGCCTGTACGGGCACGTTCGTTAACCCGATGACCGACATTTGTTGGTCGTGTATCTTCCCGATGACCATTGGCAGTGTGCCTATTATTCCTGGGAGCCTACCCGATACGCGCAACCCCGTATCACCCATTTCATTTTGTCCCAAACCGCCGCCTATTTTTATGCAAATTGGCTTGAATATCGGCTACTGGGAGCCTGATACCTTAGTGGACGTGACGCGCGTCCCTTACTGCATGGTCAACATGGGCATGAAACTCGACATGAGTAATTCCCCCCAAATTGGCGGTCGCGTCACAAGTCGCGATAACGATGCCAGTGATGGCGCGTTTTATCATGGGCACTGGTACAAATACCCTGTGATCTATTGGCTGCAAATTATGCAAAGCGCAGCCTGTATGGCCACGGACAATTTTGATATCGCCTATTTAACAGAGATAGATCCACTGTGGGATGACGATGAGTTGTCTTTTATCCTCAATCCCGAAGCCATTTTATTTGGCAATTTAGTGTCACAACTCGCCTGTGCAACCGAAGCCGTGGCCACCTCAACTAACAGCATATTGCCTTTTGATTTTCTGTTTTGGTGTATGGGCTCACAAGGCAGTGCCTACCCCCTGACTGGCACCACCAATTACCGCGACACGCCCATTCAGGCGGGTACGTTGATTTTAGAGCGCCTGAACTACAAATTGCATCGCCAAGGCATCGTTTGGGAATCCCACGGTGAAGATGGCGCGATTTGTTATCAAACGCCGATGCCCCTCATGCCCAAATCCCGCTATCGCTATCAAATGACCAACACCATACCCGATGCGCTTTGGGGACACCCGTACACCACCACAACGGTGATCTGGGAAAGTGGCCACGACAACCCTGTGTCGGGTGACAACTTTGGTTTTATCAACTTCAAAAAACGCAATTGCGTGTTTTTGTGACCAATAAGGAGAGGGATTTTCGATGAAAAAGTTTGAGACCAAATTACCAACAACATATACCGCTTTATGCACAAAAATTGTGGATAACAGCCTATTTTCACATTCATTTAAAGGCTTAGCCCTGCTCGTGAGTTTATGGTGCCTTGGATCAATTTCACAGGTGTTCGCCCAAACGGATTACAGTATTGACGAATTAAAAGCGCTGTCGATGCGAGAACGCCACACATTACCCCCACTGAACGTAGACCAAGCCGCACTGTTTGATAAAGCTCGTCAGTTCGAAGCGCAAAGCAAAGGCCAATTAGACAACGCGCTATCACCATTGCTCGATGCAAAGCCCAACCCCAGTGCCGATGCTAATGGTGTGATGGTATTTGTGTCATTGGGTATGCCTGCCACCAGTTTGCAGCAATTGCTCATGCAAAGCGCAGACTTACAAGTGCCACTCATTGTGCGCGGTGTACTGCCACAAGGCTTTACCGCCACTGTTAAACAGATGAATCACCTCATCGATAACAAAGGTAAAACCATACAGAGCGGGTTTGCCATCAATCCCCAGTGGTTTACGCAATTCGGCATTACCCAAGTACCCGCCTTTGTTGCGGTAAGACCCAACAAATGTCAGGCAAAACAGCCCTGCAGTACCGATGACTTTGACGTGATTTACGGCAACGTTTCGTTGTATGACGCGCTGAACTTACTTGCACAACACGGCAGCATTCCCGATGTGGCAGCAAAGACATTAGCAAAGGGGGCGAAATGACTCAGTTGAATAATGCCTTAATCCTAAGTGCCATCCTCACATTGAGCGCCGCCTTGCCAGTTGTTGCGACAAACAGCGAAAAAGACTATCGCAACAATGTGCAGTGGGCCAAAGACAGTATCAAGCAGAATCAGAACAAAGCGGGTTACACCGATTTTGACGTTAACAGCTTATGCAAAGATGCGACATGTCAGCAAGAAGTCGCCAATCCGAGCGAAAGCCGTTACTACAACAACCCAAGCGCCATGGACAGTGCCAAAATGCAAGGCATGAGCACGGATGGTCAAGCCCAAGCCGTGACGAGCGGCTTTAACAAGGGACGCCCGACTATCGATGAAAACGATCCGGCATACCATACCGCCGTTGGCTATCAAAATGATGCTTACAATATCAGCCACGGCATTTCATCTAAATATCATGACTGTGAAAAAGGGCTCGTTTGTGAAGTCGATTCTCAGCCACGTTCTTGCACGTTGCCCACCAATAATCCGGTGCAATGCTACCTAACACCCTTTGTCAAAAGCACGTCAACGCGTGAAAAAGAGCACTCATTCCGGTTGTCAGGTAAGCCGCCATTTACCATTACACTGCCTAATCCCAACGCTGAAATTAAACGGATACGATTCAACGGCGATTACTCAAGTTGGGGTGGCGCGACAAAACTTGAAATCAAACTTAATGACATCTATATCGGCCACATTCCTTCACAACGCGCCGCTGGTGACTGCATTGTAAATGGCTTTTGTCCCTCAAGTGTCAACGCCACCTTAAGCACTGATAACTATCAAGGCGGTACATCACCACTTACAGTCAATATTGGCACTATTCTGGGTGGTACATGGGATTGGGCTTTTTACCTCCCAATCGAAAATCTACCGATCACATTCGTGACAACAGAAAGCGACGTTGAAATTGGCTACAACAACAGTTGCGGCGCAGTCCTCCCCGAGTGCCAACAAGTCCAATCTCAATGTATTGAAGGTAAAGAAACACGCATGATTAATGGGATCAGCGTGACATTGGATTGCTGGAAAGAACAAACCACCTATCAATGTGCCTTTCCCAATACCTGCACCACCCTCGCAGATTGCAGCATTCAATCAACCAGCTGTGACACCCAACTTGGCGGCGTTTGCATTAAAGATAAACAACAACGCCTATGTGATAAACAGCAATGCCGCGATACGGGCCTTATCTGCGGTGCAGACAGCTTTGCGCTCAGTGGTGACTATTACGATCCTGCGGCCACTCGCAGCACTGACTTTAACCATGCTGCGGCAGGACTGGCCGCCGTCAGTGACGCAGCCGGTGATGTGAAAGACAAAGCCAACATCAACGAAAACAGCGCCATCATTTTCAAAGGCAACATCATGGAATGCAGCGATAAAGCGCTGGGGATAAGCAATTGTTGTCAGGACAGCGGTTGGGGTAACGGCATCGGCTTAACGTCCTGCAGTGAAGAAGAAAAAGCGCTGGGTACCGCAAAAGAGGACAAGCTCACCGTATCACTTGGCCAATACTGTGCTGAGAAAGTGCTTGGCGTGTGTATCCGCAAGAAAAAAGCCTATTGCGCGTTTGATAGCAAACTCGCGCGCATTGTGCAAGTTGAAGGCCGCGCGCAATTGGGCAAAAACTTCGGCAGCGCTAAAAATCCTGATTGCAGCGCCTTTTCACCTAACGAACTGCAACGCATTGATATGTCGTCAATGGACTTTTCTGATTTTTATGAAGACATGTACGACGCCATCGAACTGCCCAGCACAGACGAAATTCAAAAACGCTTACAACAGTCGGTTGGAGGAACCAAACCATGAGGACGTTGTTAAATAACCGCTTACAACATGCCGCAGCATCTCCTTTTTTTCGGTGGTCAAGCCACGCGCCGTTGGCGTGGTTGTCCACAAAAAAAGGGGATGCGGTGGTCAACAAGCGCAGCGCGTTAGTGCTCCTTATGCTGACAACGTTTTGCCTCGGCGCAAACGCCACGGATGCACAAGGCTGGCGCTGGTATAACGAACCGACCGCCCCCAAGAAGCAAGCACCTAAAAAGGCCGAAACGCCAAGCGTCACACTCACGCGCACCAAAACGCTGACGCCCACCGAGCAGATGGATTGGTTTCACAGCTACTACCAAGACACGCTCAATGACGCCGCGATAAACAGCCAAGACAGCACGAAAGTGGAAAAGGCCATGCTGCTTAATCAGTACGTCAGTAATAAATCCTCAGAGTTTGGAATGACCTTTAAAAAGGTCCTGCTAGATAACCCTGAGCTGTCTTACACCAAAGACAGGCCAACGGAACAAGCGGCAAGAAGCACCTATTTATCATTAGAGCGCAACAAGAAGATGCGCGCAGTACGCAGCCTTGCCGATGCGGGATGGGGGCTGTTCTTTGTCTACAAAGGCCAAGAAGAAATTGATATTGCGCTAGCGCCCAGCGTGCAGCAGTTCGCAACGCAACATGGCATTGAGCTACTTGGCGTCACGCTCGATGGTGTCGCACTGCCAGCCATCGTGCAGAACCGCCAAAACGACCAGCACATAAACGTCCCGTTTAGTCCCGCACTCGTGTTAGTTAATCCTGGCACGGGGGAAATGAAACCGCTCGCTTATGGCTTTATCTCTCAAGACGATTTACTTGGCCGCTTCCTGAACGTGGCCACCGATTTCGCCCCTGACTTTTAAACGGAAAAATACCCATGAAACGCATCATCACTGTAATGTTAATGACTCTTCTATTCTCTTTCAACGCAAAGGCGACCCCCATGGGGGCGGCTGTTGCCGCCAATCCGAATGATTACGCGTTAGTGTTTTTCTTTCGCTCTGATTGCCCGTTTTGCCACAAGTTCGCCCCGAAACTGAAACAGCTTGCGGCGCAAACAGGCACCTATACCTATGCCTTTTCGCTCGACAACCAAGGGATAGCAGGCTTTGAAGTGCCTATTCCTTCCACGCCAGACATTGCCGCCACCTTCTTTGAGAATCCGCGCAGCGTGACAGTGCCTGCCACATTTTTAATCAACGTCAATACCCGTAAGTTTGTCCGTTTAACCGTCGGTGATGTGACGCCCTCGCAGCTTCAACAAAGTTACCTTCAATCCCTCAATGACCCACAAGTCATTGCAAGCATGCGTTAGGAGCAATCTCATGGACACGATGTTAATCATCAATATTTTACTGGCCTTAGCCATTTATAAATTCGTACTCGTCCCCGTGCATGCATTGTTAAGTGCCGTTTGCTTGCGTGCGCTACGCGCACTAAACCCGCGCCATAACGGCAACATAAGCGGCAGCATAAGCGGCAATACAGGGAGTAAATCATGAAACGCTTAGCACTGACACGCACACTACTGGGCGTCACTATTTCATGCTTGCTGACAACCCACGCGCATAGTGCGGGGGTTTCTGGTTCGCTAAACGATTTCTTCAATGGCCTAGGCTATGGCACGAACGTGACCAATCCGGGCTCATTCAAAGGCCAAAGCGCCAACTACTACAGCGGCGGCAATCTCTTTGTGCGTAGCCCCATTCGCGACGCACAACTGGTGAGTGTGCAAATGCCCAGCATTGCCGCAGGCTGTGGCGGTATTGATATGTTTATGGGGGGATTCAGCCACATTAACTCTGACGCGCTGGTGCAACAAGGTAAAGCCATCATCGCCAACGCCGCACCGTTCGCCGTCGATTTAGCCCTGCAGACGTGGGCGCCACAAATCAAACAGATTAAGGACACGCTAACGGCCATTGCTGATAAGTACCTCAATCAGTCGATCAATTCTTGCGAGAGTGCCCAAGCGGGCGTCTCGGCGCTGGCGGGGTTTGCGGGTGTAGGCAGTCAAAAATACATTTGTGCCACTATGGGAACACAAAATAATGCCTTTGCAGATTGGGTCTCTGGCCAGCAAGAATGCGGCGCGGGCGGCCAAGCTAATAAGCAGCTCGATAACGCCAAGAAAGATCCCGCACTAAAAGACATGGTGCGCAAAAACACCAACATCGTCTGGGCCGCCATTTTAAAAAACACCTTCCTTGCCAGCGATCCCACCTTGGCAGAATTTCTCATGTCGATTTCAGGCACGTATATTTATGACGCGACCGGCAATGCGCGCGGCTATGGCTCACTGCTGACCGACAACAATAACCTGATTAATAGTCTATTAGAAGGCGGCAAAGCCGAAACCTATCAGTGCACCAATAAAGCGATTGACCAATGTCTTGCACCGACACAACAAACGATCACGATCCAAAGTAACCACGGCCTGCAATACCGCGTTGAAACCTTACTCAGAGGTATCGCCAGCAAGATGCAAAACGACCAGCCACTCACAGATAACGACAAGTCGCTGCTCGAATACACCACACTGCCCATCATGACCTTTTTACGTACCGAATTGGAGGCAGGACTTGCGCCCCAAACCAATACTTACGCCAAAATCATCAGCGTACAGTTTATTACCCTCTATCTGCAAAACATGCTGTCGATTGTAAAATCCTCTATCACTGCCACGAACAATGATCCCAAAGACATTGATCGTATCGAGCGAGACATTATCAACGCCAACCGCTTTTTAGAAGGACTCACCGCTAAAGCTCAAAATGAGGCCGTATCGCAGCACCAGCTCATTATGCAAAACCAGCAAATCAAACAGCAAATAACGGGCGCCATGAGCGCTAAAGCTAAGGCCAACTTGAATTTTGGGGAGCGATAACCATGGCAGTTGAGATTTTCACCTACAGCAACGGTGACGTGGCCAAGCAAGTGATGAATGCCATTGCCGTGCTGTTCAAGTCCGATTCATTTGCCAGCATGATAAGCATCTGTGCACTGTTTGCCGTTGTGGCCACCGCGCTGCACTTTTTCATCAAGCGTGACCATAACGCGATTATGAAATGGTGCGCGGTTTACTTTGCCGTGCCATTGCTTGCCATGAACACCACCGCCACAGTGCAAATTACCGATTTAACCAATCCGACGGGTAACTATCGCGTGGACAATGTGCCCGCGATTGTGGCGTTTCCGGCCTCATGGGCATCGCATTATATGTATGCCACCACCCAAACGGTGGAAGATATTTTTCACGTACCGGATGATCAACAATACAGTAAAACAGGCATGATGTTTGGCTCTGAACTGTACAAGTTATCCAGACAAAGCGAGATAGAAAACACCCAACTTAAAGGCTATTGGCAGCACTACATCAGCAGTTGTATTCGCGGAGATATGCTACTCAATAATAAATACACATGGCGAGATTTAGCCAGTGCGCCGGATATTTGGGACTTTCTAGCGACTCACAACCCTTCGCCGCTACGGGCGATTCAAATGGGTCCTAATGACTATCCTACCTGCAAAGAAGCCCTTCCGCGCCTCAAGCTGCTATTCCAAGCAGACAGCGCAAAAAGCATCAAGTTACTGGGCAGTTGGATTTATGGTGAAAAGGCTACAAGCCAACAAAGCTTTTTGAATACCAGCATCAGCAGTGGTTATCAAAAGTACGCCAATATCAGTCAAAGCGCGTCGCAAATCACGCTGCAAAACATGACGATTAACGCCCTGCGAAATGGCCTTGCAGATGATGCAGCGGTGAGCAACAACACCGCCGCCGCATTCAACTACGCCTATACGCAAAACAAAATGCAAACCACATCGATGTGGGCGGGAATGGCTCTGCAGGCGCGCGAATTTTTGCCCATGCTGCAATCGATTTTGTTTTTGCTGTTTAGCTCTGTCGCCTTTTTAGTGGTGGCGATTGCCATGATCCCCTCACTCACGTTTCAAGTGCTCGGCAACTATTTCAAAGGCTTTATCTACCTTGGCACATGGCCGGTGATGTTTGCCCTCATTAACTTCATCATGACCACGCGCTTATCCCTTAATGCCACCGAAATCACTAACATTTATGGCGGTATCACGTTAAGCAACGTTGATCCCTTACAAGAAATGCACTCCCGCTATGCCGCCATGACAGGCTTTTTAATGATGAGCGTACCGACATTAATTGTCCCGCTCATTATGAAAGGCGGCGCGTCAGTAATGAGCAGTATGTCGCATCAGTTCGCGGGCATGATGAGCAGTGTTAACGCGCGCACCTCTGCGAGTGCGGCAAGTGGTGATATCAATTTGGGTAACGCTCAGGTGGATAACTACAGCTACAACAACACCAACGGCAATAAAATCGACACCACTGGCGTTGAACGTATTCACGGCAACACCAAGCAAGATGCAACCGGTTATGAAACCACGACCTTTGATGATGGCAAACAAGTCATTAGTGGCCAAAATGCTTTAAGTCGTAGCTTGCCGGTGAACATCAGCGGCAGTGACGTGGTGACAAACTCGGCCTCGCAATCTGCCTCAAACGCGATCAGTGCCAGTCAATCTACCGGAGAACAACTCAACCAAACCACAAGCGCAATCCAAAACCAGAGCAGTAACTTAAGTCATGGATTGAATAAAACCAGCAGCTATGGCAGCAACAGCAGTACCAGCGAGGCTGGCAACCACCGTAAATCCGTTGCGGATCTCAGTAGCCTTGTCGAGTCTTACGGCAAAGAATTTGGCAGAACTAAAGATGAGGCATGGAATGATGCAATACGGATGAACGCCGATGCCAAAATGGGGGTCACTGTAGGCACGCCGGGCAAAGGATTGTTTGGCTCTGGCGCTTCTGCGGAAGCCAGCACAGGGACGTCAGCGTCTGCCGATGAATCAAACAGCACTCGCCTAAGTGACAGTGAACGCGTGAGTCGCCTACAAAGCTATCAAGAGCAGTTTAGTAGCAATATCGATAAAGTGAAGAGCTACAGCTCAGGTGAGCAAAGCAGTAATACGCACGCAAAATCGGACAGTGAAATGCAAAGTTTCGTTGATAGCATTAATCAATCTGAATCCCTTGCCAAAACCCAACACGCCCAGCTCACCGAAGCCCAAAGTTATACCGACCTCGCCAATAATGTCAAAAGTGGCTCAATCAGTATTGGGCGTGACTTTAATCAAGACTTTGTTGATTACGTAGGAAATGCAAGAAAGCAAGAAGGTGATGCCATGGACGTGATCAAGGGGCAAACACCAGAAATGCAGCAAGAGCGTAACCAACTCGCAGCCGAGTTTGTTAACAGTCCCGAAGTCAAAGCGATGGTAGAGCAATACAAAAACCATGAATTACCGCAAAACCGCGATGACATTATTCAGACTCAGGAGCGTTACGCCGCTGACATTGATGTCAATAAACAGCAATCACCACAGTATGCCCCTGCGCCGCTCAATGACAGCCTCTATCAAACGGGTGAATTTGAGCGCATCCAAGGCCATGCCGCACAAGGCAACACGGAAATCATGCAAGACGTCTGGAGTGCAGAGAGTAAACACGTTCCCGCCAATCTGCCCACCATCGATAGAGAGCAAGCGCGAGCCGAAGCCGAAGCGGCACACGCCCTTGTTCAAATACCACAGGATAATCGAAGTGACGATGAAAAAATGGCCGAAACAGTGCGTCAATCAAGTCCCTTTAATACAGGACCAAAAATGTGATAATAGCCATGACTTTCAATCACAAAGAGATAATCTCATGAACATCATTAAAACAGGTGCACTGTTGCTGTGCTTATTAAGCCCCTTGGCGCAGGCTGAAACCACCCTGTTTGGCCTCACCTTGGGCAAATCCACGAGGCAAGAGGTTGAGCAAACCTACACCCTCCAATACAAAAATACCCAATCAAGTTTACCTGATAGCTGGAATTATTATCGGGTTGATGGCAAGCAGTTTAATGAGCCGCTGCTTAAGCATGCCACCCTCTATTTTGATGACGCTCAAACATTAGGAACCATCCGGTTTACCTTCCCGAGCTCCTTAGAAAAGTATAAGGCGCTAGAAGAACAACTTAGCCGCCAATACCCACGCATAAAAATGGCCCCCTTCGTATCGGAGCCATTACGCCTCGATAAAGCCGAGTTTCAAAATGACACCACCCATGTGCTACTGGAATACAGCTATTACGGCACTTACTTAGACTTTACCGATCTTAAGTATCACGCCGCCGCCCAAAAACGCCTCGCTGAAAAGAAAGCCCTCGAAGCCAACAAACCGAAAAAGGAACCCTAGACGTGACCTTAAAACATGACACTCCCCCCACTCAAGGGGGGGTAAAAACCATTTACCGCGCCAATCGATCTATTATCCATTGGACGATACTTGGCATTATGGTGATGACAGCACTGTTGTGTTGGCTACTCCTTGGTAAAGACACCTTACTGGGGGCGTATTATTACGCACTATATAGTGGACGCGCGTTATTGCAGCCAGCCGCAACGATGGTGCAAACACACTGGCAAGGCGTGATATACACCAGCACGCTAGGCGAGCAAGTACATAACTCCGTCTTGACGGATATGTTTACCTTATTCACCACATGGTTTGCCATCATCTTCGGGGCTTGCACCACCCTAGGGTTGATTTTCATGGCGACCGATCCACGCTTTCGAGTTAAAGGAAAACCATTATCGATACAGAATCGCACCCTTGTATCAGTTGGTTTATTGCTTGCCTTTTACTCCACGTTGACGACGGTGTGGCAACCGAGCTACCCACCCGTGCTCACCACTTTTGCCACCAAGCACCTCGTCACACAAACACCCCTTACCTCGACGCCAAAGCAAACCGCCTTTCATTGTGATGGCCGCACACATTGCAGCCAAATGAACTCAAGAGCAGAAGCAGTGTATTTCATTAACCATTGTCCCAACACCAAAATGGATGGCGACAATAACGGCATTCCTTGTGAAAACGACAGTCGCTGGTAGTAGGTAAGGAACCTTAATCATGACCTTAAACCCCAAACGTACTAAAGGCAGTAACTACACCCGTGGTGGCCAGATTTTATTTCACAATTTGCGGATGTTTCTGCAGATTAACGCCGTGCTTATCCGCTGGACGTGTTATGGCGTGCTCATCTTAACAGCGCTGCTATGCTATCTCTTCCTTGATAAAGACACCTTAACGAGCGCTTATTATTATTGGATAAACCAAACGGTTAGCGTGTTTAGACCAGAAAGCCATGTCATGCAAACTGAATGGCAAGGCACTGTCTATACCAGTACGTTAGGGTCTCAATTGCAAAACCCAATACTGATTGCGGCCAACAGCCGCTTTTGGTTGTGGACACAAATTTATCTCCTTATAAGCTGTGTGATTGGCATCGTTTTTCTGTCCGTGGCCATGTGGTATTTCAAGAAAAAAGGGGACGAGCAAACCGAGGAACACTTTATTCGGGGGATGCAAAAAGCCACGCCGAAGGAATTAGCAAAACAGCTTAAAAAGGACAAGCGCCAGTCCGATTTCAAGCTCGATGGCATCGGTATTTTCAAAGAACGCTTTGAAGTACAGCACTTGTTACTCGATGGCACCACGGGCGCGGGAAAGTCCGTGGCGCTGCGTAAGTTTTTAACGTGGATACGTGAACGGGGCGACAAAGCCATTATCTATGACAAAGGCTGTACCTTTGTCAGCAAGTTCTATAATCCGGCAACGGACGTACTACTAAACCCGTTTGATGAACGCTGTGCTTACTGGGATGTGTGGTGTGATGCGCATGAACCATCAGATTTTGAGAACATGGCAAGCGCGCTCATTCCTCAACATGGCGAGGGCGATCCATTTTGGGTGCAATCTGCTCGCACCATTTTTTCATCTACTGCATTTAAGATGCAAGATGAACCTAAAAAGAACCAAACCACAGAACGACTGCTTGAACTCATGCTGACTAGCGAGCTTGAGTCCTTAAGTGAATACTTAAAAGGGACCGAATCGGCTTCACTGGTATCAGATAAAATCCAAAAAACGGCGATATCGATTAAATCGGTCCTCGCGGCCTACATCAAATCACTGCGATTCCTTGCCGGACTTGATGAGAAGAACGAACAGGGAAAACTCCTTCGCCGCAAATTTTCAATTCGTGAGTGGGTGAAAAACGATGCCGAAAATGGCTTTCTATTTCTATCCAGTAACGCACAGCAACATGCATCATTGCGCCCCTTGATCTCAATGTGGTTATCCATTGCATCGACCGCCATTTTAGAACAAGACGAAGATCCGGACCGCAGAATTTGGGTGTTGATGGATGAAGCACCAAGCTTGCACAAGTTACCTGAACTTGCCGAAACAATCGCAGAAGTGCGTAAGTTCGGCGGCTGTTATGTCATAGGCATTCAGTCATTCGCGCAGCTTAAAAAAGTCTATGGCGAAAATGCGGCACTTGAAATGTTCGACTTGCTCAACACTCGCTTATTTTTCCGCTCACCCTCTAACGAAATGGCCAAAATCTCGTCTCACGATTTAGGCGAGCAAGAAGTTGATGTCTCTAAAGAGCAATACAGCTACGGCGCAAATGAAATCAGGGATGGCGTATCACTGGGCCATCAAACCATTACCCGCCCTGTGGTCACGCCCTCTGAAATCATGCAGCTTGAAGATTTACAATTTTGGCTGCGCACGCCTGGCAATTATCCCGTGGTAAGAGTGGATTTAGAGTTTAACCAAATGCGCTCACTGTGCGCCCCGTTTATCAAACGTAACTACACCCCGTCTGAAAACATAAAGCAGATTGAATGGAGTCTGAACTATCACCAGTTCAGTGCGGTTCAACACGTCGATAAAGCGGATAAAACCAAGCTCCAAAGCATTCATGACACCATGTATGAAGGGGATGAAAACAATGATGAACGCAGCGCGGAAGCGCAGCGCATGACCAAACTTGCTGAAAAAACCGATGCGGTCGCCCAAAGCCTCATCGATGCGAAAAAGGCCAAGCCGACTGAGTTAGCACTCAAGGATGCGCAGAAGAAAAAAGCCGCTGAAAAACAAAAGGCCAATGACCAGCACATTGAGGATGCACAGCGACTTGAAGAGCTGCAAATCGTGTCTGTAGAAGACGCAGAAATTGGTTAACAGGTCTCAAACAAAAAGGAAAAACGTATGAATGCGACGGTAATTAATCCCATAACAGCACTTGAAGAAGCCTATCTAAGTCAGCTTGAACATCCTGAGGTGAAAAAGGCACTGCTTCGACGTGAGGCCGCCCAAGCAAAGCACGATAGCGTCAGTCGAAAATTGGCTGATGGTTCATCGGTAGTGTCCCTCAATGACCTCTCGTTTTGGGAAAGCGAGGTTGTAGCCGCTAAAGCAGAGCTAGAGAAATTCCTGATATCCCCGCCCTACGGCGAAATCGCTAAACGAAAGGAGCTAAAACGATGACCTCATTCAACGCCACGACACGAGCGCCCGAATTGTCGGCGAAAAAGCCCTCACGTAAAGCCTCTAAAAATGACCATGAACGGATGAATGTCATGCGTCGAATTGAAGCCATCGCGGAACTCAAAGCGCTGGGCTTCACGTCTGGCGAAATCAAAGCCCAACTCGACTCAGAATAAACCTACCGGATTAGTTCACCTCGCGCCCCGCGCGAGGTCCCTCTAAAGGAATATCATTATGCTTTCCATCAGTCCCATTGCGTCGAGCGCTGGCGGCGCGGCCAGCTACTACCTCAGTGAAGAAAAGAACCTCAATTTGCCTGACGTGTCGTTAGAAAAAGCAGCGGACGCCAAAGAAGGGGAAACCAACTATTACTTGAAAGAGCAGAGCGCCGAGCCCAATACCCAATGGTTTGGCAAACTGGCAGAGCAAGAGGGAATGTTAGGTAAGCCCGTTGAAGAACATCAACTCAAAGAGGTGTTAGCCGGTAGCCTGAACGACCAAACGCTTAAAACCCAAAACAGCAACGCCCGCAACGGTTTTGACTTTACCTTTTCGGCGCCTAAATCCGTCAGTTTACTTGCACTCGTGGGCGGCGATAAACGCTTAATGACAGCGCACGATGACGCGGTAAAATTCGCGTTATCGCATATCGAGAAAGATGCGGCGCAGGCCAGACAAACCAACCCTGATACCAAAGCGACCTCTTTTGAAAACACGGGCAATTTGCTGTTTGCAATGGTGCGTCACAAAACCAGCCGTGAAGAAGATCCGCAGCTGCACACCCACTCACTCACCGCCAACATGACCAAGGACAGCGAGGGCACATTGCGCGCGCTGGCAAGCAGCTTTAAACAAAAAGGCGGCATCATCAATGGCACGGGTGAGCGGGTTTATAACCATCAAAAATACTATACCTCGATCTATCAAAGCGCCTTAGCCCGCAGTGTTGAACAAGCGGGTTATCAAACTCGTTCACTGGGTAATAATTTGTTTGAAGTGGAAGGTGTCCCGCAGTCCTTACTCGATACCTTTTCAACCCGTAGCCAGCAAATCAACGAACAAACCCAAAGCTTAGGTTTAGACTCCCAAGCGGCGCGGGATGTGGCCGCAAAGGACACCCGCAAGAGTAAAGCCTATACCAGCGAAGCCACCTTGTTTGAGCAATGGAAAAACAAAGCCAATAACAGCGGCTTTAACCTGACAAGCTTCGTGACGGACAGCATGTCACGAGAAACATCACTCAATGCGTTAGCGCTCAAACCCGCCGCTATCGATGCGGTGAGTCGTGCGATTGAGCACGCCAGTAACACCCAAAACCGTTTTAATTACGCGAAATTAGTGGAATCAGCCACGCTTGAATTTACGCGCGGCCAGAAGCTCGATGCGCTCGATATTAAATTGGCACTCGATAAGCACATTGAAGATGGCGCACTCATTCCGCTTGATAAAGAGTCTGCGACCTTTACCAGCGCCGCCCACATCAAAGCCGAAACCAACCTGCTAGAGAGCATCAAGCCAAAAACGGCCAACATGCGCCAAGTGGTCGATACCAACACGCTTCAAGGCAAAGGCTTAAATGCGGACAACCAAAAGAAAGTCTCTGAACTGTTCGCCAGTACGAAACAAGTTAACCTAGTGAACGTCTTTGGCAGTAGCGAACAACTCGCCACAGCCCTGCTCAATGTCGGTGAAGCCAACGGTAAACGTATTCACATCATTACCCCTGACATGAAAAGCAAACTGCAAACCAGTGCACGAGTGCAACGCGATTCATCGACCGTGGTGAAGTGGATAATGAACCACTTCAAACCTGACCACACCCATACACTCAGCAGCTTTACTAAAACGGCCAACAACACTAACCGCGATATTTTAGTGGTTGAGAACGCCAATAAACTCGGACTCAACGACTTTAATTCCCTGCTCGCACAAGCCAAAGCGGGCAACAGTAAAGTGATTTTGCTCAATCACGCCAATGCCAAGCAAGGCATGAAAGCCGGTAACGCTATCGAGGTACTTAAAAAAGGCAACGTAAACGAAAGCAACTGGGTCGCCACCAAACAAAGCAACACAGCCATGCGACTGCATGAAAGCAAAGACAGTGACAGGGTTAACCTGATTGCAAAAACTTACGCGCAACTGCCCGAGAAGCAACACACCCAAGTTATTGCGGGCACCCATAAAGATGTGAAGCAACTCAACAGCGCCATTCGCGCAGAACTGCAAAATCAAGGTGATGTATCGCGCCTTGGGCTCAACATCCCTACCCTTAATCCCGTGTTCTTATCCGCGCAGCAACGGGAAGTCGTCGGCCAGTACACCAAGGGCATGGTACTCACCCAATGGCAAAAAGTCGGCGGCCGCAATCAACAGCAGCAATTGACGGTGGACAGCGTTAACCGTGATAACAACACCCTCACGCTGATAGACAAAAACGGTAAAGCATCTGAGATTAACCCCAGCAGCAAAGCCTTTAAAGCCGCAGAGTACGCGATCGCTAAACCGGACAATTTACATATCGCCAACGGCGACAAACTCATCATGGCCACAAACCATCAAGACAGTGGTTTGAGCAAACAAATTTATACGATCAACGCCCTGTCCAAAGAATGGGTCACGCTCAAAGACGAAAGCGGCAAACAGCACAGCGTTAAAGCCAGTGCATTGCACCATGCGCCGCTCAATCATGGTTACGCCACCACGCCAAGCAATGCCAGCCCTAATGCAAGTCACCACATCGTCAATATTAAAGCCTATAGCGCCTCAAAAGAGTGGTTACATGACACGCTGACACAAGGCATCAAACACATTGATATATTCACCGACAAGGCACAACAATTTGATGACCGATTAGAAAAAAGTGAGGTGAAACCATCTAGTATTTCGCGCATCATGCAAGCCGCTGATATGCCAGAAAAGTTCGTGAATCGCCAAACCACGGCCCTGCTCACCCAAGATGTGACCGCAGCACTGAATGCCATTGGTGCCCAGCATCAAGACAAAGGGCTTATTCACAATGCCGTAGATTTTGCCATCCAGCACATTAGCGAGAAAGAAGCCGGTTACTCACAAAAAGAGCTGATTGTTAATGCGATCAAGTACGCCTTTGAGGAAAAAGGCACCAGCATTACCCAACATGAAATCATCAACACCCTGCAACACATGGCCACGAACAGCACGGATAAAGGCGCGCCCTCACTCCTGAGCGCCGAATATCACGACGGCACCCGCTGGACCACCCAAGCCGCCATCGATACCGAAGTACGTATTTTAGACAGACTACAAGCGGGCAAAGATCAACTTGCGCCCCTTACCAGCGTTGAACACGCCGCGCAGGTACTCAGTCAAAATCAAAACCTGACCGATGGCCAAAAAGACGCGACCTTGCTTATCACCACCACCAAAGACCGATTTGTGGGTGTTCAAGGGTTAGCGGGTACGGGTAAATCGACCATGCTTGAAACGGGTATCGATCTTGTTAAACAAAGCGAATCCATTCTCAACACACAACCCAATAAGACACCGACACAATTCATCGGTCTAGCGCCGACACACGCCGCCGTTAACGAACTCAAAGACAAGAACGTCGAAAGCCAAACGGTGCAATCACTCCTAAGCAACTTTTTAAGCCAAGATGCGAAACCTGACCAATACGCCAACACCGTGTTCTTGCTCGATGAATCCTCGATGACCAGTAACGCCCAAATGGATAAATTTACCCATTTGATTGAGACAACAGGCGCGCGCGCCGTGTTCTTGGGTGACACTAAACAGTTAACGTCCCAAGAAGCGGGTAAACCTTTTGAACTCGCGTTAAACAAAGGCGCAATCAATAGCGTCACCATGAAAGACATTGTGCGCCAACAGAACAGCACGCTACTGAGTGCAGTACACAATATTGTCGATCGCCAAGGCGAAAGCGCTATTGATAAAATTCAGCAACAATTACCCTTTGACCAATACACCGCGCCCACCGCGAACGACGCGGTAACGTCCGAAAAGCAGGCTACCGCTAACATCAATCAAAGCTTGAATATCATTTCAACTTTGCAGTCGATAACCGATAACCCGAAGAAAAACCAGCAACTGGCGACCGAAGCCCTGCCCGCCACGGTGGCACTGGAATACTTGGCCAGAACACCTAAAGCGCGTGAAAATACCCTTATCATTGCGTACACCAACAAGGAACGCGACGACATTACCCACGAAATTCGCCAAGGGTTACAGCAACAAAAAAGCCTCAGTACCGAGCAATTCACCGTGCCGCGATTACGCGGAGTTCATGCCAGTAAGGCGGAACTGGCGACCATGTTGCCCTATCAGCAGGGGTTAATCCTGACGACCGGTAAAGACAGTTATTTTGAAATTATGAAGGTTGATAAGCTCAATAACATGCTCACCCTCGCGGATATGAAAACCGGCGAGGAAAAGCATTTCTTCCCCAAAAATCATGGCCACAAATTCACGAACCTTTGGGCTAAGAGTGAGCAACCTCTCGCAGAAGGCGACAGTATCATGCTCCGCAAAAGCGATATTGACCGTGAAATGCTGGGCAACAAAACCTATACCGTTAGCAGCATTGACGATAAACAAATGCAGCTCAAATCCACGGATAACCACACATTAACGCTCTCAACCAAAGATTTGAAAGATGCTCATTGGGATTACGCATACACCCGCACCGCCGATATGGCGCAAGGGGCAACCTATGAGAATGTCATTACCGCGATTAAGGGCCAAGGTGCATTAACTAACGTAAGGCGCGCGTATATCGATATCACCCGTGCCAGTAAGCACGTAAAAATCATCACCGATAACCCGCAAAAAATGATGCTCTCATGGGTCAATAACGATCCCAATAAAGTCTCTGCACTTGAGACAAGAGATAAGTATTACCCTGAACATACCCCGCTATTTAATGACAAACCCTTGCCGCAGGAAAACCCAAAGTACCTCGATGTAAATGGATATGTGGATCTAAAACTGATGGCCACCGAGCTAAATGCCAAGCTTCCGGCCTACAGTGAATCACTGGCAACGCAGCTTTTAGGTGAGCCGAACCGCGATAAATCAGACAAAGATAACCTGACATTTGGCAAAGAGGGGAGCATAACATTGACCACAACGGGCCAATATCGCGGCTATTTTAAAGACTGGAAAACCGGCGATAAAGGCACCTTAATTAACCTGATTATGGTCGCTGAAAAGTGCAGTTATAAAGATGCACTTTATAAAGCCGATAAAATGATGAACGAACCCGATAAATATAATCTGGTAAAAAACCCACAGCATGATGAATTAACACATGCCATTCCGGTTAAGCAAAGCCAATTAGAAGCGCGCGCGAAGCAATACTTTAACGAAGCTAAACCTATAGAAAACTCACTCGCACAAACCTATTTAGCCAAGCAAGGAATCGAGGTTACGAAGCATGAAAACTTACGGTTTCACGATGCCGTTTATTCGTCAGAAAAACGTGGAACCTTCCCCGCATTAATCGCGAATATCACCAATGACAAGAGTGAAACCAAGGCAGTAGAAATCACTTACCTTGATAAATCCAGCGGTGACATTGCAGCGCTAAAAATAAATAAGCGCATACTCGGCTCTAAATCGGGGAACAGCACGACGATCAACAAAGGCAATAATTCAGACTATAGTATTGTCGCTGTCGGCGTAGAGAATGCGCTTAAGATAAATGCTGACAATAAAAACGGGGCTGATGTTATTGCGCTAAACAATAATAATGACACTAAA
This sequence comes from Shewanella morhuae, assembly GCF_003028295.1. NCBI lineage: Bacteria > Pseudomonadati > Pseudomonadota > Gammaproteobacteria > Alteromonadales > Shewanellaceae > Shewanella > Shewanella morhuae. The sequence continues at coordinate 73,243 of NZ_CM009684.1, forward strand.
ACATTTAATACAAATGAATTGCGCGAAAACGTGATAGTGGTACTTGATACTAATAATTCACAAGACACTGCAAAACTGGCTTATGACCTTACGGAAAAATTCAGTAAGGAAAATATACATGCGGTTATTATTGAACCCAGCCTGATACCTGACGGCTTAAACAAAGTCGAAACGACAAAGCAATTAGTCAATGAAGCGGTCTATAGCATAACGACAAAAGACAATACACTATCTAAAGCCATTCAATCATTGAGTCATGATATTGCAGGCACAAAAAATATCACGATGAAAGATGACAGCACTAACGTAGCGATGAATAAAATAAAGCACGATGAACACTATCAACATTTAGCAATGGATAGCCACCGTTCAACGACGAAAGAATACTCCCCCAACATCGACAATCCTAAATTGGATATTGGGGAAAAAACAATGTAAATAAAAATGGAGGTGTTAACCTCCTTTTTTAATTGTCGCACGATATATTTCTAATTTTTATCACCCTCCAATATTTGTTGTGTTCTTTCCTCAGCCTTAGCCATTAACCTTTTATATGAGGGAACAACATCAGGCTCTTTCATATTATTATTGTATTGTTCTTCGTTGAAATTTTGATAGTAGTTGATAGAGGTTTGATGATGGATTTTTATCACATTACCAAGAAGAACTTCGAGCAATTCCCTTGTTGAAATCCCCTCATCTTCGTCACTTGAATGCTCAATGACCCGCAGAGCAAACAAGGTTAACTCCCTCATTGCATCTGCATCACTCGCCAGATTTTTAGCCCTTTGTAATCTTGGACTTTTGAATATAGATCAGGAGGACACGCTACTTGGATCACTTTATTTCTAGCCATTATTCATACCTCAATAGGAAAAAAACTACGATACAACGGCAATACACAATGATTCTTCACAATAAAGAGTGTATCTCACATGTATTGCGCTCTATTTCCAAGTATTTCACGAGTAATACACCAAAACAATAATTAATTTTAAAACAGTGACTTATAAAACCCGCCAATTTGCAATACAAGTGAAATACACACCTCTGCAACCCAACGTGAATAGGGTTCTAATACACATGCACCTGACAAGCGATACGCGAGAAATACACTTTATGGTAAATTTCAAACGAATTTTTAAAAAATAATTTTTATATAAAACTTAAATTACGTACTTTAAATTCAATCACTTACACCACAAACAACCATGAGAATTGATTTATCGATTCTTGCGTGGGGTGTGGAGAATATAGGACGTGCCAAGGTGGCATTTTTGCGTTAATTTTACGTGTTCAGTTATTTCCGCTCAGGGTAAGTATATCAGCAACTTAGAACCCTTTGAAGGGGCTTGGGTAGTGTAAAAAAGTAGTCCTACGCAACCAATTTTCGGGCAAAAAACCTCTTTAAGGTGGCATTTTTGTGTCATTTTCTGCAAAAAACGTAAGATCTTTGAGTGCGTGAAGTGTGGACAATGCAAGACGAGCTAAGATGGCATTTTTGCGTTAATTTTTTACAGATGTATATTTGAAACTAAACTAATTACATCAGACACATATAACATGCATAAAAAATAAAAGCTGTGCAAAAAAGTAGTTTCCCGCAATCAAATTTACAGGCAAAACTTCTCTTAAAGTGGCAATTTTTCCCCAAAAAATACTGTATTTTTTAGCGGCGTGAAGTGTGGAGAATATAGAACATACCAAGGTGGCATTTTTTCATTAATTTTTTACAAATATATATTTAAAACTAAACTAATTATATCAGATACATAGAACATGCATAAATAATAAAGTTGTGCAAAAAAGTAGTTTCCCGCAACCAACTTTACAGACAAAACCTCTCTTAAGGTGGCAATCCCCCCCCAAAAATACTGAATTTTATAGCGGTGTAAAGTATGGACAATGCAAAATAAGCTAAGGCTATAAGATCATCAAGTTAGAGTCGCGGCATAATTCATACCCATTTATATAAGCCCGAATTCAACAAGCTATTTACACACTGCAAACTGCACGTAAATTCTGAGGCGTTATATTTTTTAATATACACATGTTTGCTATTGCCAAAATCACTCATGATGTTATGATTACTTTAAGTACCACAACTTAAAGTCGAATATATATGATCAAGCAAGCAGAACCTTCTGATTTATTGTCTAAAAACGAACCCATATTCAGACAATACCTTCCTAAAATTACTCCAATCAATAAAAATTCACCCATAATTAATGAATGGGATATTCCATATACCATTAAAGAACTGTCTTACTATGTCCACAGCCATTATCGATACTATGGGAAATTCCCTTCTGCTGTAGCTGGCCAAATCCTTGAACAATACTTACCCCCTTCAAAAGATCATTATGTTCTGGATAATTTTTGTGGTTCAGGTACAACTTTGGTTGAGGCTAAGTTGAGAGGAATAAAGTCTTTTGGTGTAGATATAAGCTGGCTATCAGTCTTGGCCTCAAATGTAAAAGTTACGGTTTTAGATCTTAATGCTTTAAAAAAAGAACTTAACAACTTAGTTCTATGGTTTGAAAAAAATAATGGTTCATTTAGTGAGCCAAATGATGTTTTCTCTAAAAAATGGTTTGATTCTAGTACAGCAAGGGATTTATTGGTTATACAGACTTATCTTCTAAATCTAACTGATTCCCACATACGAAATTTTTTAATCATTGCTTTTATAGGTATAGTTAGAAGGGTATCAAAAGCACATGATGGTGAAGTAAGACCGCATATTAATAAAAAGAAAAAACAACGAGACGTCATTTCTGCCTTTTCTAAGAAGGTAAATGACATGTGTAACGATCATGATAAATTTCAACATAACATTACAGATATTACTTCTGAGTGCATCTTAGCCGATAACCTACATTTACCTAAGCAGTTTAATGATGGGAAATGCTATTTAGCTATAAGCCATCCTCCATATCTTAATAGTTTTAACTATGCTGCTGTATTTAACTTAGAATTTTATTGGGGTAACGTCTTCGAAGATGAATATACGCAGGGAAACAGCAAGCTATATAAAACTGAAATGAAAGCACATCCTGCCAATGAAAGTATTACAGAAAAATATTTTAATCATTTAAAAATTTGTTATGAAGAAATCTTCAAAATTCAGGAGGAGGGAGGTGTTTTGGCCGTAGTGATAGGGGATTGCACAAGGAATGGTCAATTAGTCCCAGTAGTTGATAAATCGATCGAAATTATTGTGTCTATCGGCTACAAACTGAAAGAAATAAATTATAGGACAACTCATTATGGCCTAGGTAAATATGCCTATAATCACCGTGCAGACTATCACGGCGATCAAGAAGAAAAGAAAGACGGTATAATAATATTTACAAAGTAATAAAAAGATTATCTCTTACAAGAAATTTTTTATATGTTTGATCTTTGATATCTAAAAATATTTTACCATCATGCTGATTTACGATTTCAAAAGCTATTCTTCGTACATCAGCATCATTTTCAAAATTTTCTTTAGTTATTTTGTCGTAAAAAGACTCACCAAAGTGATCCTCAAAGGCCTCAAATGCTTCAACTATAATATCGTCGCTAACAACAAAGTTTTTATCAATGCATGATTTTATCATATTCTGACTTTTTTCTTCCCAGTGAGAGAATTCTGTTAGGACCAACACACTAACCATCTCTGTCTCTGGTTCTCTTTTGTCAAAACTGTTGAATCTATTTTTTCTTACATCCAGTGCAACAAAAGAAGATTGTTTAGCTTTTTCGGGAGTTTGAGGGCCTGACAGACAATCGTTCAACAGAGCTATTACCCCAGCGTCGCTAATTGAAATTATTTCTAAAATCCGGCAGTGTGCTAAAGTAGGCTCATAATCTCTTAAACTTCTATTGTTACCTATTATTTCGGAAAGCCCATTTGTACACAGAGTGAAAATGATCCTACCTTCGTCTACCAAGTTCTCTTCAAAAAGAAAATTTGTATCTTCAGCTTTTGTTATTCTAACTTTTCGATTAGGCGTGAAAGTCACGCTATAAGTATGCCGTTCGCCTCCTCTTGGGGCAAAAGAGATTGGAAAGGTGTTATCAAATAGCACTTTATAACCCTTATTGTTTCCATTCTTAGGGAACATTTTTTTAAATCTCCCGTTTACAGTTTGCTCTACCCCAACCTTTTTGCATTCTATGAAACTAATAACTTCTGAAGGGTCTGTAATTTCACCTCCATTAATAACTTGAGGATTGTTCTGTTCATCAAAGTTAGTGGTAGACAGTAAAATAAATTCTACCTTGTGACCAGCACCAGAGAATCCATGTAACTTAGGCTCAACCTGTAGGCGTGCAAGCATTTCATCATCTCTGGCGATAGCTGCATACGTAAGTACTTCTAACATGTCACCCACTTTCCGACCGACTTGATGTCCTGCATGACGAAAATGAGAGATATACTTAAACGTATCGGATAAATTAGTCATTTAGTTCCTTAAAAAATTCAGCAATATTAACATTTAGCGCGATTGATAATTTTTGGATATTGATCAAGCTGATATTTCTATCGCCGCGCTCTACTCCACCGATATAGCTACGGTCAAGTTCAGCAAGATCAGCAAGTGACTCTTGAGAAAGCCCTCTTGATTTTCTTAGCTCTCGAATCTTAGTGCCGAATGTGATTGTAATAGAGGTGTTAATAATATTTTTCATGGAATTATGATTAGCTATAGGGGACTATAAGTCCACAGACTATAAGTACCAATCCTGCAATTGGCTCACTGGAGGAATATCGACTCCACACAATCTTGCATGCAGCTCCGCACAGAGTGCGTTCATTTAGAACACCTAACAGGCTTTGTTTCCTAATAGTGAAATCCAATGTTTTTTGGGTTTAAATCAAAATAATATTCTGATTACAGATAAACGACTGACGATGAAACAAGGGTTTTAAGCGCCATGCTGGCGCTCAGGAAGCACTCTGTAGTTATTTGTGCTTTTAGGAAACAAAGCCCACCTAACATTGGGTTGGAATAGTGAACTGCAATTTATCTATCAATAAATACAGCCGCTTTTTTAAAAAACCATTACGTTGGCAAGATAAAGCGCACTACTTTTCAGTCGTTGGCTTCTTCTACACCTCGATACGAGTAAAATGTCACAGTTGTTATCTAAATTCAGGGGTAACAAAGAGCTTTACAACCAACAATAAAGCCAAAACAGGAAAAGATGAAAAAAACATTTGAGGAGGTAACTAAACGAATTAACTAAATAACCTGAGCTAGGGATAAATAGAAAATAGTTTTGAGAAGTAGAGCAAGATTAAATTGCCTAAAAATGCCAATCACAGCGTTAACTTTCCGTTGCGGCTTCGCCTGCACAACAAACCCGCAAATTAGGGATAAATATCTAACTAGAAAATATACAAAACTAAGTTTATTTTATGATCATTTAACAACGTTTAAACCTACAAAAATAACTGACTATCCCTAAATCGTTGTACCGCTCGGCTCTCCTCTTTCGTTAAAGTGGGCAGTATCTGTAATGGTTTAACCTGCTTCACTTTCTTCACCGCTTTGGGCTTTGGCTTCGCTGTTGGTTTTCTTTCTGGCAGACGCTTTTGCTTTACTTTTACGGCTAGCGTTGGAGCCTCATTAGTTTGAGGTATATAGGGCTTGAGGGGGTAAAGCTGAGTGAAAATGCCTTTGAAGACAGCCCCTATAACCTCAGCGGCTTGCTCTACGCTATCATCCCCAACATGGGTATATCGTAACGTCATTGTGACTTTTTTATGCCCCAGTAAAGAGGCCACCATCGGAATACTGCATCCGTCCATGACGGCATAACTTGCAAAGGTATGCCTTAAATCATGCAATCTCACATCTTCAATCCCTATCTGTTTTCGCAACCTTAGCCATAGCGACTGTACCAATGAAGTGGAAGCGCCTTGTTTCATCGGAAAAAGTTCTGTATTGGCCTTACAGTGATAGCGACTTAATATGTCAACTGCGGCTTGACCAATATAAAGCACTTTTGCCCCTGTTTTACTATCAGGTAAATGCAATTCATTGCCGCGCACGTACTCCCCTTTTAAAAAAGTGATTTCCGATAATCGGCAGCCCGTTAGCAATAACAGCCGCAAAATATCAGCACATTGAGCAATACTGCCGCCGACCTCTTCACATTTATCAAGCGCCACAGATAAACGCTGCATTTCTGCAACACTCAAAAAGCGATTTAATACCCGCCTTTTGTTTTGCCGAATACCAATACAGGGGTTCGTCAGGCAATGCCCCTGCCTCAATGCTAACTTGAAGACGGATTGTAATGTATCAAGGTTACGGTTAGCGGCACCTTTGCGCGTTTTACTTATCTCATCAAACCATGCTTGCACCATTTTATGGTTAATCATGTGCAACGGGTAACGGCCAAAATGAGCTAACAAGCGTCTATTCAGCGCAGGCAATACGGACAGTTTTGTACTGGGTTTCCAGTGTTCAAAAATCATCGGCTTCCATGTTTGTTCAACAAACACATCAAAACGAGATGAAGCACTCATGCTCGGTTGAGTGTACTCCTCTCGCCATGCTTGAAGTTGTTCTGTTGCTTTCTCCCGTGCCGCTTTAACCGTTAGCGCACTAACTGGCGCAAGAATGCGTGTGCGTGTCCGATTATCAATAAGGCGGCTAATAACGTACTGCATCGGTTTATCGGGCATCACTTTAACGCCAAGGCCATGACAGAGACTGTCTTGAATGGTGTAGGCGCGTGTTTGACGGGCTAATGACCGAATAAACACTTGTGTTAATTTCACTGTTTTCATCGTTGCATCTCCCCTGCAATGAGTTGAGAAACGACATTTGCCGCCTGTTGAACATCACGTTTAGCAAGGTGTGTGTACTTTAAGGTTGTTTCAGGCAAGGCATGCCCTAATAAGCGGCCAATAGTGAGGATGTTGATATTGTGCTTTACTGCGATACTGGCGTAGGTGTGGCGTAAGTCATGAATGCGAACATCATTAAGATGAATTGTCTCGCGCAATGGCCGCCAAAATCGGTCTAAACAAGCAGGGGTAAAAGGCTGTGAAGGTGATTGATGCCAAAAAAGATGCTCGCTGACTTGTGGCCAATCACTCAGCAACTCCCGCGCAAAGGAAGACAGAAACACCGTTTTCGCGCCTGTTTTACTGTCGGGCAAATACCAATGCCCTTGCCGATAATCAGTCCATTTAACAGAGCAAACTTCGTTACAGCGACAGCCCGTTAAGATTAATAACCGTAAAACCATCACCGCAACGGGTGACGCTTTTTCGTGGCTATCTAAAGCCAACCATAACCGCTTGAGTTCTTCCTCAGATAAATAACGCTCACTGTGCGTAGACTTATACCGCTTAAAGCCTTTGCAAGGGTTACTTTGCGCTGGACGATACTCATATACTTCGGCTTGCTGCATCATTACCGACAACAACGGCAACAAGCGATTAGCCATGCCTTTCGAGGCATGCATACCATCAAACCACTGTTCTATGTGTTGTCGTGTCAACGCTGCAAGCGGAACATCACCCAACACAGGGGCGATATGCCGCGTAAAACCACGCTGGCTATTGAGTAATGTTGAGGGCTTCCAATGACGGGCATATCTTGGAAAAAACTCTTCTGCGAACGCACAGAGCGTAAGGGAGGGCGCAGGTTCACGCACCACCCCATAACGTAACGCATCGATGTGCTTTCTTGCCTCAAGTCGCGCATCATCAAGCGTGATATCATTTGCATTGCCGATAACATGAAGTTGCCGCAAGCCTTGATACTGGAAGCGAACGTAATAACACCGAATACCAGAGGGATAGGCTCGCATAAAAAAAGCGGGAAAATATTTATCGTAAAACACCGTTATTTTCTGTGGTGTGGGTAAATTATCAATCATTGACTGTTGCAGTTTAATACTCGGCATAGGTTTTCCTCGTTCAGTAAGGTGGCATTTATGAGGTGTTTTCGAACCATTTTCGGGCTAAAAACACGTAAAAAACGCATTAAATTTCACTGAGCGAAAACCAACAAAACACATTAAAATCAATACACTAAATTCAACAAACAACCATTACCTTGGGGCGTGGGGTGTGGTTCTTTTCTCAAGGTTCCAACTTCACTATTTCGCCAGGATTTTGCACTTTTCATTTTTTGGGGATTTTTTGGGAATTTTCGATTTTTGCTAGGCTGCTGCCGTATGAAGCGGCAAAGGTATCGGGGGATTTTCAGGCCAAAAAAACGCACTCAATGAGTGCGTTTTCTGCAAGCGTGGCGGCTTAATATTCGCTTGGCAATAATGCGGTGGTTCGTGCTCTGTCTGCCTCGGTGATGATCCATATTTCTACACCTTCAAACTGATAAGCTGAAAGGATACGACCGCCCTTAATTAACATCTCATTATTAAGCTGGTAATCTTCATTCTCTAAATCTCCCCAATCTCCGATCGCGTGACGATAGAACAAAGACGCTAACGCTAAACCATTACCATGGCCGTTTTTGACCAATTCATTTATCCCTTTAGATGTATATAATGCACCAAGCCACTTCAATTTATCTTCTATTGTTTTATCCGACATATCTATTCCTATCTAATAAAAGGCTTAGTGAAAACTAAGCCTATAAAATCAAGCGGCCTTTAACTGTTCGCATGTGACTTGCATTAAATACTGATGAGCCTTAGACGCGGCACTGGCGGCTTTAAAAATATAGCGCTTATCATTCTTTAACTGCGTTAACCAACTTGCGATATAAGACTCATGCTGAACGTCACCGCTAATATTTAACTCGGCCATTAAAAAACTTGCGCCTAATTCAGCGATCAATTCTTCAAAGGCGTAATCATCCGAACCAAACCGAGATCCCTTTATTCTGTCTAATCGGCTTTTTGCGCCTGTCCAATGCGTTAACTCATGCAATGCCGTACAATAAAAATCAAGGCTATTTGAGAAACGTTCGCGAGTGGGTAAAACGATGTTATCGGTAGAGGGTCTAAAAAATGCTTTATCTCCTTGCTCTACAATATTCGCACCTGTTTTATTAATGAAGCTTTCAACATGATCAATTGCATCAAATGAGTTGTTTACGTTGAAACCTTTCACTTCCTCAACATTTAACCCGTCGATTTGCTCAACGTTAAAGACAGTGAAACTTTTAAGCATGGGAATAACTTCTTTTTCACCTTGTTCATTTTCTTTTTCCCAACTCTTATAAAAAATAATTGAGGTGCCCTTCTCGCCTTTGCGAACTTGACCGCCTAAATTATTCGCTTGGTTATAGGTTAAAAATTGATTTGATGAAAATCCCGCATCAAATGCCGCCGCCCATAACAACAAAACATTAATACCGCTATAGGCTTTTTTAGTATCGAAATTAATCGGCAAACCTGCACCGATTGAATTTCTCTGCCACGGACACACCCAAGGCTTTACGCCTTTATCTAATGCCGCAATGATTTGATCAGTGACGACCTGATACATATCTACTTTTTTAAATGCTTTTGCACTTTTACTTTTTGTTTTGCTTTTTGAGATATCGTCTTTGGAGAGCCTGCTTGTCGCTTGTAAGCTGGCTTGCTCGCTGAAAGGCTTAGTGTGGCTTGCTGGGGTAGTGATTGAGTGTGTCATGGCTGCTTGCTCCGTTTGGGTTCTATCATCTTCGTTTTCGCCTGACGTCCTGCTCGCTCGCCATCGTTCTGATTGACAAGGGCGCGCAGCGGCGAAGCGAACCCTTGGCAAGCGGGTTGTGGTGAGCGACAGATTAAGACGGAAGCGTAAACGAAAGGGATAGAACCAGGAGCGGCCGTGATGCCGAATGAAACGACCAGCTTAGCCACACTTGCCGCGCAGTGAGTAGGAGTGTGCTTGGCGGTTTGGTAGTTGCGTTAGGGATTGGCAAGCAGGAACGTAGAGCCACGGCAAGCTTGCTTGCCATCAGTGGATCACGTTATCGCGGGGAGCGAAGCGAAAAGCCCGACCGAAGGGAACGCCCAAGTTCATCAGTGGTATTTAGATGACATAGCGCGACAGCAGCCAATAGACACTCAGAGTAAATAGATTAACCACCGAGGCACGTTTCAAAGCACACCAAGGGGTATTGTCAGATAAACGGAAAAGGGCGGCGCAGCCGCCGCTTGTTTCGCGTTTTGCGGGGAGCTATCAGGGGTAATGTTCAGTTTAAGTAGATCACATGGCTCAGGCTGATATCATTGCTCGACAACGATTTGCAGCCTACAAACCCACGCTTTTTTGAACTGCCCTTTTGATAAACTCATTCGTGCTAGTCGATGCCTGAAATGCCGCGATAGACGCAGCCAAATGCAAGTCATGGCCTAATCTGACATTAAGCGATCCCTTGCAAGGCTTCTCTGGTTGAATGTCCTGTTGAGCACAGTCAGCAAGATAAGCGTTAATCGCCTCTTGAAAGGCTTGCTCTAACCCTTTGGCTGTTTCGGCCTCATAGTTGATCAACGGTGAAATGAATAGCACCTGCCCAAACAGAATATTATCCTCTGGGCTGATTTCTACAGAGCCGTGAAAACCCTTATATGTCATTGTATTTTGCATCATAGTTTCCCCCATTCGGTTAATTTGTCTCTCACTTGGCGCAATGCGTAAGCCTTTAATTCATTTTTAGGATGCGGTTTATGCAGGTTGATTAACTCCTTCGGAATGCCATTATCAAACTTAACCCTCGAACCATCACCCTCGACTTGTTGATAGCCGAGCACTTTTAACGCCCCGCTAATTCATTCCAAGTCAGTGTTTTGGACGATTTGAGCTTTGCTAATAATTTATCCGTTTTCGTCATAATGCCCCTGCTATATAGGGGATCATTATACCAAATCAACCGCAAAAAGTGCAACTATATATAGTTGCAAAAAGGATATTTTCGAGACTTAACCTATCGAACGGTTTGAACTTAAGACGAAAAAAACGAAGTGGGTCATGATGTGAATTAACGAGAAAGGGGAACGCATGTTCCCCTGTAAGACGTTCAGGCTGTTTACACAAACTGCCCTTGTAGATCCTTAATTCTCACTATCGGATAGCGATTAGCACTCTCTAAGCATTTAGCGCGAGCCCTTTCGATATTGATCGCTGAATCAATAAAATAGCATTGTTTTTGGGCAATATCGTTTTCGGAGTCATAGCCAACAATAAAAAAGCGAGGGGAATATTTAACCTCGTCCACGGTATAACGGATCGCCTGACCTGTCGCGGATTCGTGATGGCCAATGTACCCGATCCCGTTAGCATTCAAATCAGCCATGTGGCTACTGACAACCGATGTTGCATAGTCCGCAGGCCAACCCGTTGCAGGGGTGCGACCATATAAACGTTCATGTTTATATTGCCCTTGTAAATAGGTGTTCATTTCTTCAAACGTCACTGAGGGTTTGCACATATCATACCGCCCCCGTGTTAGTGGCCAACTCAATGCAGCCCCCTTCCATCACAAACCAAAGGGCATGATGTGTATAGCAATCGCTTATCCCCCCGTCAGCCGCCACCGACACATAAACCGTTGATATGATCCCCGAGGGTAAAGACCACATGATTGAAACGTGCTTATTTCGATAGTTCAGACTTAACGCCCTCGTTAGTTCATCAAGTGAGAGGCATTGCGTATCGTTGCCAAAATTCTTAATCATCACAGGAAAACGAACCGAAACCCGTTTTTTGTCAGTGCTAAACACATTAAAACGCACGCGATAATCAATACTTGCGCCATTGCGTCGAGGTTGATCGATTGATACGACATTTTGAGCCACTTTTGCCGCGACTAAGTACCGCTCGACCGCTTCAAACAATAACCCTTGTGAATAGGGATACCATGCCTCATTAGCCACGCCCTCAAGTCCGAGGCCGCAGAAGTGAAAGAAATTCATTTCAGTTAAAACAATGATCGTTAACTCGCCCCTTTTTTGCTGTTGAATATCGTCTTTGGAGAGCCTGCTTGTCGCTTGTAAGCTGGCTTGCTCGCTGAAAGGCTTAGTGTGGCTTGCTGGGGTAGTGATTGAGTGTGTCATGGCTGCTTGCTCCGTTTGGGGTCTATCATCTTCGTTTTCGCCTGACGTCCTGCTCGCTCGCCATCGTTCTGATTGACAAGGGCGCGCAGCGGCGAAGCGAACCCTTGGCAAGCGGGTTGTGGTGAGCGACAGATAAGACGGAAGCGTAAACGAAAGGGATAGCACCAGGAGCGGCCATGATGCCGAATGAAACGACCAGCTTAGCCACACTTGCCGCGCAGTGAGTAGGACAGTGCTTGACGGTTTGGTGGTTGCGTTAGGGATTGGCAAGCAGGAACGTAGAGCCACGGCAAGCTTGCTTGCCATCAGTGGATCACGTTATCGCGGGGAGCGAAGCGAAAAGCCCGACCGAAGGGAACGCCCAAGTTCATCAGTGGTATTTAGATGACATAGCGCGACAGCAGCCAATAGACACTCAGAGTAAATAGATTAACCACCGAGGCACGTTTCAAAGCACACCAAGGGGTATTGTCAGATAAACGGAAAAGGGCGGCGCAGCCGCCGCTTGTTTCGCGTTTTGCGGGGAACTAACAGGGAATAGCGACTATCGGCGGCCAATAAAAACGAGCCTGAATGCGGCGGCGCCGAAATAAAGGACAGAAATGGCAATGAACAGCCAACAAATCACCAATAGTAAATTATTCAATAAAGCCATCATCATTTTGTCCTTTCATTTTATCAGCTTAAAGACTTTGCGATTAGCAGCGGTTTTGGTGTTATCAGTCAACGGCCAAATTTCCCAAGGAGAATCGACGCCTGTTCGACTCCTTAGAAAGTCATCTCCCTTGCGCCATTGAAATTCTTCATAATCAATACACCACTCAAACACTTCACCCTGTTTGACGGACTTGAGATCACTTATCTTTACAATCTCTATCGCACGTTGAGACATGCCTAATCCTTCTTGTCGTTATCGCAACACTCACATTTCTTCATCTTCCCACTCGATGAGGCGGTATTTTTGAAACTCTGGATGCACTTTAAGCTGCTCGTGAACATCTGCGGGGATGTGAAAATTCAACTCCCCGCCTCAATCAAATACTTCAAACACGCTAAGCCCTCATGCTCAAGCCCAGACTCATCAATCACGCGCTGCACTTGATTGGCTTGGCATCGATACCGCGCCCCACCGACAACGACATTCACCGTGCCAGAGGGCATAAAAATCATCGTCACTGGATAGTGATGGCCACCAAACAGATTCACAAAGGAAAAATAAACATGATGACCTTCACGAGTACAACTCACGATATTGTTGATTGGCATGATAACGCCCTCACTGTGTTGCACTGGAATAATGTGGATCGGTTCATCGGCTTGTACGGCTTGCTCATAGGCTGCGACAACCTCGGGATTGTCCATAAGCTGCGCTTTCACCTCTGAAAATGGAATACCGGTTACTTTGCCCATATCAATCTCCCACTTTTGAACACGATCTTACTGAGTCTGCGCTGTTCATTAACTTATCAGCTGCCTTGGCTAAGAAGTCCGAACGGTCTTTGAACTCGCGGTGAAACGCCACAAAGCTATCGATACGTACAATCTGCGATTCTGACAATGTGATATTGAGGCGTTTTTGTTTGGCTTTAAGCGCCTCTAGTGGCACCTCTAAGGCCAGCCATTGGTCGAACGTGGGATGTAATGCCTGATAGTCGCGATAACCTTCATTCAAGCTATCGACTAAATGACCATCGTTGATCACTTCCTCAGCCATTAATAAAATGGCTTCTTTAGCCTTAAACAAGATTTCTTCTTGGCTATCCGCCGCCGAAAAACAGCCATAGCCTAATTTTTCAAACACGGGGATAACGATACCAAACGCCTGCATTTCATCAGCAGGGCTTTCGATCCCGACCATAAATAGCATGGTAAAACCTCTGCGTTAACCGTTGAACCATTATACACACGCATACACACAACTCAATTTATTTAGTTAATTTTTGCTCAGATTCACCCTGAATTAACAGGGTAAATCTGCATCAGTATGCGGTTTAAAATCCAGCGGGCATCAACGCATCAAAGTAGGCTTTTTGTGCATCATCTAGCCCTTTTCGCTCCCCGTTCACTAAGCTATCAACCTGATTTGCTAAATCCTTTTTCTTGAGTGCGGCGGCTTGTAATGCCCACTGCTCCCCCATGACAGGCTGAGCCATATCAATTAAACAAGACAAACTCACGCGCTTAAAGAAGGTTTCCGCCGTAGGTCGCCAGTAGTTAGACCATTTCACATCGAGGCTCGAAATAACGGCCTCAGCGGCACAATGGCTATTATCAATTGACGCCTCGAACATGGAAGCCGTGGCGTAAGCCACCTGCTTTTCTTTCTCTTTTACATCGAGGGCGCAAAAAGCGTTAAAGCGTTCAGCGACCGTTGGCAGACCAACCCACGCTAAATTTAGGCTGGCTTTTACACCCTCGATTAACTGCACCGCTTTGTTATCCGTGAGCGCTCCCGTTTTAGGATGGCAAGTGGTGTCGTTAACGCTGATATGCAGTGGACGGCTGCCATAATGTGAATCAGTGAACGCGCTTACACAGACAGAGAAATGCAACGTATCAAGCGCAACGCTTGGCGCACTCATTAACGCATGTTTCGTGATAATCAAACGCTGCGCCCGTAAGTCGTCATTAAGCGCAGCGGAATAACCGCTAGTATCCTTTTCTTCAATTTTTTTCACGTCACCCACGTTGAGTGGGTCTGATTGCACACTGGCTTTTAATTGTGCCAGTGCCTTTTTATCGTCCTTATGCACTAACCCAATATAGATACTGACAGGCTCACCATAACTTTTTAACACGAGCATACACCCCGCTAGCGCCATTTCAGCGGGATCATACTCACCCTCTTTTGAGTCTAGAAGCCCAAACCCTGCAAGTTCATCGTATTCAGAAACTAACTTTATCTGTGTCCACTTCCAGCCACGCGCGATTAACTTTGCTGCTTCGATTTCCAATTTTGCGGTCGCTAATGATTCGAGCAGGGCTTTATCATCAAGATAGACTTCGTCACTGAACAAGTCTGAGGTCACAACCCCGCCCGCTTTTTCGTATTCTTCTTGGCCAACAAACTGAGCCAAATAGTGATCAGCATTCACCGCGGCATCTTTAAGCATATTGCGGAACTGGTTTTCGTTGTAACGTCTATCGCCTGCCAGCTCCCACACTTCGACTTGTTTTTCGACACTGGCAATCGTGAATATCATCACGACATCAAGCGACACGTTCCCCGCTTTGTACGCATCGAGCACAACAGGGGCGACCATGCTTAACTTCATGCGCTGCTGCACGAATTTCGCTGTTACGCCAAACCGCGCCGCAACATCAGCAATGCTCGCGCCCTTATTCACCATGTCAGCAAAAGCGTGAAATTCATCGACTGGGTGCATCTTTGCGCGTGTGAAGTTTTCAGTCATTGATAGCTCGGTGGCATAGTTGGCTACTTCTTCGGCTGTCAGCAACTTAACAGGCACAAGCGTTTTCGGTTTCAGCTTATTATTTTTGACCGCTTTAATGAGCTGTCTCAGTCTACGGCCACCGCCCAAAACTGGGTATAAGCCTTGCGCGTTCATGGGCTCGACGATCAAATTTTGTAAAATGCCATGCGCCAAAATGGAGGCATACAACTGTTCATCGTCAGCCTTGGACGCATTTTCTTTACGCACGTTCTTCTCAGACAACACCAACTGGTTAATCTGCAATTGCAGTAACACTGGCTTTGCTGTTGAGGCCAATGCCACCACAGCGTTAGCCGCTGTTGCCGATTTTTGAGCAATATCGGGCTTGTGAGAGCCTGCTTGAGTCTTTGGGCTGGCAGGTATAGTGGTGGCTTTAGTGTGAGTTGCTTGCGCTTGAATTGAGTTTGTCATTGCTTGTTTTCCTGTCGTTTAAATATCGTTCTCGTCTTCGCCTAACTTCCTGACTCATTTCACGTTCTGACAGACAAGGGCGCGCAGCGGCGAAGCCTCCCTTGGCGGGCAGGTTGTGAAATGAGACAGATAAGAAGTGACAGCGCAGACGTGAACGGTATTGACAGGGAAACGATGATAAGCGATAGAGAAGCGCACGCTTACTCACACTTTAGCCGGCAATGAACCGGACAGTGCTTTAGGACGTTGATGTTTGCTTTGGTTTGGGGCTTGGTGGTTGCGTTAGGGATTGGCAAGCAGGAACGTAGAGCCACGGCAAGCTTGCTTGCCATCAGTGGATCACGTTATCGCGGGGAGCGAAGCGAAAAGCCCGACCGAAGGGAACGCCCAGTTTAAGACCAATCTCCGGTGAGCTGTTTTACTTCCGTTTCGCGAAGACAAAACGCCGTATTAATCGACGTTAGATTATCAAACTTCTCACGTTGAGTGAGCGCAGGATCTTGATCGATTTTACGCTCAGCGCCGGTCACTTGGATTAATAGCGTATCTAAATTCTTACTGGCTTTAAACTTACGCAGCCAAACCAAATCCAACTCTGACAAGGTGTTATTATCAATATAATTCATAGCTTCTCGTATATTTACCAAATATTGGCTTGCTGACAGCGACTTTTGACGATTTCATTATCATTGAGCTGAATGGCGGCAATTTTTTTAGCCCGCTGGCACTCTTGGACATTCACCGGATATTGCTTATCCCACGCACTCATAAGCTGGCGCTGCGACTTACTCATCGAATATTTAGGATAACTTTGGTTCATATACAGATAGGACCGAGCAATGCGCCCTCTAGCGGCTTCGGGAGGTTGAGCTTTGCTGCCCTCAATACGCATATCACAAGCACCAAAATCCGATTTAGCCGACGGTAACAGGGCAAAATTGTAATTACTGCGCAGCGCATTCACAGCGCCAATGGCCGGAAATAGATTGTGCATATCAGCTTGCATGTATCGATACTCAATATTCATTTTTTCGGCACACTTGCGGCCCTTGAACGACTTACCTTTGCTATCGACACATTGCCCATGGCCATCACGCCACTCAGTAAATGCTTTGCCAAAATTTTCGGCGGGTACAACGTGTTCCCATTCGATTTTTTTAGCGCGCGCTAAATGCGTTTTAGTAGTAAATCCTGGCGGAGATATTACCTGCCCTTTTGCGTCAAATGCAGCACCGCAATAAAGGGTTTCACGATGGTCTTGATAGACTGATAACAGCTGTTTTTTAGCCAGATTAAACGACTGATTCGTCGTATTGGAAGCAACAGCAAAAAGGGGAATTACCGCAATGATAGAAATTAAAAAACGATTCAAATATCTTTCCTTTTTTCAAGCAAATCCCAATATTAACTAGCTCGCAAATCGAGGTCAATAATGCGTTCAGGCCAAATCTTCTTCAACTGAAACCAGAAACCTAAACCATTATTGATAACATGAACGGGTTGTATCATTTCAGAAGAGTTAGCCACCAACCAACTGACCATAGCAGTGCCATTTTTTACCCCTGTAGTGGAAGCCCTAATATCATGAACCAATAAGAGATTATCCTCTTTCCATAACTCAGTTTTCACTGAACCGATACATTTTGAATTGGAGAAAAAACGATAATTTATAGTCGGGCCTTGGTAGTCAGGAAGATAACCTTGAATCTCTTCTGAAACCCTATCTATAGTGGGAATTGATATCTTCGGTTTTCTTCTTAAGAAATTGAACATTCGTGAGTTTCCGTTCTGTAGTGACAGCCTTGACTAGCTCAATTCCAATCTTGATCAAATGGGTTCTCAGAGCAAAGAGCCTCTAAAGTAACTAATAAGTTAGAGCTATTTAAACGCGAAAATTATGCCTAACCCTTTCAATGGATTTATCCTGCTCTATACCTCTATCCATTAACTTTAAAACTGCTTGTTCTAAAACGTTGTGGACATGCATAAATAAGCGAACGAATCTAAACATCTGCAACTGGCACTAACTCATTAGTGGGAAAATCAGCTTGAGACATCCGACCATTAGCTTGATATTTACAATTTGTGTGACCTTTTCTAGTCGCTGTTTTATAAATACCGTTGCTGGTTCGCATCCCCCCTATTGAAGCAGGACTATTAACTATCAATACGGCATTCACACTTGGATGGGTTACTCTTTGTCCTTTCTTTAAATCAGCCATTAAAAATACTCCTACAATTTTCCGTTCCGTTAATTAACTACCACTGTATTCCTGCTCAAGCGCTTCACAGCATCGGCTTTTAATTCTGTCGGTCGCCGAGGTATTTAACAAGCTGGTTTAAACGATTGTTCATCTGCTCAATGTCCAAGACCTTTAGTGCCCCTTTTACGGCACCAGTGAATGAGGGAATACTATCAGCGGTAAACTCAAACCTAATCGCTGGCATACTCCTAGCGCCGTGATCATCTACTATGATGATTCGAGCCGTAACGGCATCGGCGGTAATGGTCAACTTACTCGGGCACGGGTTGACGAACTCTGATTCCTCACAGCGATCGTCAACAGTAATACCGTGGCTTTCCATTGCAGCATAAAGCTCGGACAGGGTTTTACCCCGTAAAAGTTTCTTGCTCAATGCAGCCCCCTTGGGTGGCTGGAACGTCCACCCGAGGGAGGAAGGGCTTACGCCCGTCATAGTGGTAATAACCGCACTTGGGTAAACGTAGTACGTTTTTAGTTTCAATTGGCTTCCACCTTTGCCATTTCCGTTTTTATTTGTTAATGCCGCTTTCAATCTGTTTTAGGTGGCGACAGAAAATTCAGTTCTCCTCCGTCGTGATTACAAGCCAAACGATCAGCCAAAGATGCACACTTTTGAAATTCTGCGTTTTGACCTTCACTTTTTTCAATATCCCAACGAAGCCTAATTAACGCCTTGCTTATTAACTCTATATCGTCTTTTGTCAACTTTACTTTCATAATCCAAACCTCTATTACAATGAGTTTCCAGCACATCGTTCTGTTCGTAGCTCATGATAAGCATCCCATGCCTGTTCTGACGAAAAACCACGCCTACCGACATCTGTAGCACACTCTAGATCAACTTTATACGACCTATCACGATTAATGGCGGATGGGTAATTGGCAAGCAGAAACACATTTTCTAGTTCGGTTTGATAATCATCATTCCACAACAGTGGTTCTGTTGTCCCATTATCCCAGCGTATATGAGTTTTGTTCTGAAGAGCTTTAAGATGTAAAGGCACAAGTAATGTAGATATAATCTCACCAACCCTAATCTCCTTGTACGCGCACCAATGCGTCTTAATAGATATAACACCATGTAACAACACAATGTCACAGGCAAGCGTAGCGTTAACACTATCGTTGACGTCATAGCGAGCATAAATCTCCACGAACCCCACTTGCTCAATGTCAATTTTATCGATGAGGCCCCAAAAATGAGGAAGGGAGGATTCATCTGCTATCGTCAACCGTCCCCCATGCTCCTGCAGCATTCGATTCAGTTGTGCAGTAAAGAAATTATCTGACACTTTTTCCGCAAGAGACTCCATATCACTCAATTGAAGTGTTATACCTTTGCTTCCTTGATACGCCTTACCAAAGAAAAAATCTTCTTTTGTTCTCATTGTTTATACCTTATATAGATGTAGCTCTAGATGTAATTCGACGTTCTGTGCAATTAAATTCCGTTCTATGTATTTTTGGTAATGGATGTAAGGGCTTTATCAATTGAGAAGGGGCGTAGTTCACCGTTAGACAAGTGGACTTTATAGCAAGCAGTTGTAACCCAGATCTGTTCGACAAAGCGTTTTTCATTTTCAACAACAAAAGAGACAACTAGGCGACCATTCAAATCCCATCCATTTTCGTTTTCACAGTAACGTTCAAAGAGTTCTTTAAGTGCATTAAATAATTCACCAGAGACTATTTTTCCTTGTGCATATTGACTCGATTTTTGACTTTTAAAATAGTTAGAAGCCTCACCTTTAGTTTGATATAACTTGCCTGCTATTGTTACTGGTTTTGCCTTTCCCATTTGAAACTCCTTTTAACCAAGTCTCCGTGATGTTAGAACGATGTACGCAACGCCGACCTAGAGAAATATTTAATACTGTTTAGTGTTAAATTTCAGGTTTACACCAAGTATTACCAAAGC
Source organism: Shewanella morhuae (assembly GCF_003028295.1). Lineage (NCBI taxonomy): Bacteria > Pseudomonadati > Pseudomonadota > Gammaproteobacteria > Alteromonadales > Shewanellaceae > Shewanella > Shewanella morhuae. The sequence goes on from NZ_CM009684.1 coordinate 93,312, forward strand.
TCAAATCACTGAGTTGTAGATCCCAAGCAGTCAAGATAACATCAGCAACATCCTTTGCTATTTTGTCCTTGTCAGCATCACTCATAAAATAATGTCCACTTGCTCTTTAACCATTAGCGCTTGTTGCTTTTTAACTTCTAAGTTCCTAGACATTTGATTTTTCCCATTATTCTCAAAAATTGTAACCTATGACAGACGTTTTAGGTTTGTATACGTTGAATAAGGCCTGGATAAAGCAGCATAAAATCCTATTACGCTTTAATCATCGGAATATCGGACCAACGGGTGGTGTACTGCGGCGATAAAAACTGACGGCGCATAGTCCAATGCTGATCACTCCCCTGTGCAGCAATATACAACACATCACGGCCATAGCGATTATTCAGACTATCAAAGATTTTCATTAAGTTAGGATCGCTCTTTGGCGCATTAAATAAGTCATATTGCACTGACGTTTTAGGGCAAAGATCAATCAGGCCTACACCAATTCGGTAATAGCGCACACCTGGGCGATAAAGGTTTGATAGCTCGCTGCTAACCGCGGCGCACAGTTCACGACTGTCATCAGTGGCACAAGTAAACTGAACAAGCCTTTTAAAATACACAGGCTGTGGATCATGTGGCGAGTTGGCGGCAAACACGACCATTGCTTTACACAATGAGCCTTGTTCTCGAACCTTCGCACCGGCAATTGCGGCATGCTTTGCTAACGCTTGGTGTAAATGTTCCCGGGTACATATTCGTTCGCCTAGGCTGCGGGTGGAAAATATTTGCTGCTTATCTGCTTTGGTGACATCCCACGTTTTACAGATCTGCCCATTGAGTTCTCGCACAGTTCGCTCTACATCGATGGAAAAATGTTGTCGCGCCACTTTCGGCGCCAGTTGTGCCAAATCATAGGCAGTATGCACACCCAGTAATCCCAGTTTGACCGTTAGTTTGCGGCCAATTCCCCAAACTTCATCAACTGGCATCGATTTTAAAATCTCAATACGCTGCGCATCATTATCAATAACGCAAACACCTTTATATTGAGCCAATTGTTTCGCGGCATGATTAGCCAACTTAGCCAAAGTTAATGTCTCACCAACCCCCACACACACCGGCAAACGGCACTCACGCCAAACTATTCGGCGCAGCTGAGCACAATGAGCCGTTAAGTCAGCAATTGCAGCACAGCCTTTAAACGACACAAAAGACTCATCGATGGAGTACACGTATTGCTCGGGTGCGAATCGCCCGATCACTTGCATCATTTTTGCAGAAAGATCTGCGTACAATTCATAATTAGATGAAAACACCTGCACATTATGTTGTCTGCACAAATGTTGCTGCTCAAAGTAAGGGACAAATTTTTTCACGCCAACGGACTTAGCCGCTCGATTGATTGCCACACAACAACCGTCGTTGTTGCTGAGTACAATCGCGGGAAGTCGGCGCAAGTCGGGTCTAAACACCATTTCGCACGACACATAAAATGAATTAGCATCAATCAGTCCGTACATGATTGACTCAGATATTGTTCAAGTAAGCTTGAATGCTCATGAAGTCGGATTGACTTGATGATCACCCCTTCAACCGAGAATGTATCGGCATCATCTATAGCAACGGACGTCATGTTTTGCAGTTGATCGATAGACACAAGTAAACGGCGTTTTTCATCGAGGAGCTTTACAGTAAATTCACCGTTATAACTCGCCACGACGATAGCCATGTTGCTACGTTGAGCGGCGCGGTCTATCACTAAAATGTCACCATGAAAAATGCCTACCCCCTCCATCGAACGGCCCGCTGCGCGGCCAAACCACGTAGAACTAGGATGCTCAACCAGCAGTTGATCAAGACTAAGGGGTAATTCTACGTAATCAGCCGCAGGGCTTGGAAACCCCGAAATTCCCGCACTCGCATTGCATGTGATGAGTTTCATATCACTAAACCACTGTATAAATAATCAGTAATAATAGCAGTAAAAAAATAAAAATCTAAAATTTCGATCCTGCTGCCGGTTCCTGACTTTTTTCGGTGGGTAATCACCGCGTTCTTTGCGGTGTTATCCACAAAAAATCAGGGTTCGGTGGCGAGTGGCTTTTCGCTTGAAATGGTAATAAGTGATGGAAAACCGGTAAACAATTTCTGACAGCCGCTTTTATTACATAAATCTGGTCAATACCCACAGATTATTGACCACTTGTTGCAGAATACTTGGTAATCTCATGCCAACTGTCTAGATCCACGGTGAACAACTCCTAGACAGCCAGCCCCCGCAAGGGGGCGTTCCATCTTTATAAACGCCAAGAGACGACAAAAGAAACAAATGACTATTAAGAGTGAATATCTTCGTGTCATTTTAATGGACATAATTGCGTTAGAGTATTGAATCTAGTTAATCTGTTTTGGATTAGACAAAGTACGAAAATTTATTTTAAAACCATAATCTCTTACGCCCTCTTTTGTCTTACCAAGTACAAGAACTGGCCCTAAGGCTCTCACAAATTTATGGAGACATGAGACTTTCTGACTGTTAGTTAAGCGTCGAAAAGAACACTGACCTCACTTTTTTGGTAGATTGAATGGTAAGCCTATATTATTAAAGGAATAAAATGAGTAGAAAACTAGCCTTTGTTACTTCTAAAGACGACGGTAATGTAGATTTTCATGTTGCAAAAGCTGCAATTAGTAAGGACGTTTCGAGAGTCTATGACGACAATAGTCATATATTAACTGATTTCTTATATCCTCTGTATCTAATACATAAGGTAGTGAGCTCAAATTATGAAGAACTTGATAATATTGTAGATCGTGCTCAACGAGAGTTGGACTTACAATCAAGCAAGCCATTAATTACCCTCGACCCATATGACCAAGCCATTGAATTGATGGTGGAGTTAAATCGATGCCTACTCAATATACTTACCTCACAAAGTTTATTTTTATTAAAAGCTAGGCAATTAGTTAAAGATCAATTCGGAGAAAATTCGGAAGAGTACCAAGAATTCGAATGCCTAAGAAAGCAACTGCACAAGGCAAGTGTTAGTTACAGGTTTTGTTATGAATTAAGGAACTATGCGCAGCATTACGGAATACCGTCTAATAAATTAGCTATCGATTATATTTCAGGTGAGCAACCTGTTTTAACTGTATCAATTGCAAAAAATAAGCTTCTTAAAGGGGGATATGAGTGGAAAACTCATGGCTTGGAGGCGCTTAATAGAATGGAAGACATGTTTGATTTAATGCCCCACATTAAAAATTATAGAGATGTAGCTAACAAGTTGTTTTTGCAACTATACAACTCCTGTGAAGATAAGCTAACTCAGTTTCACTCTATCGTAGCTGATATCAAGGAAAAAGCTCAAGCACCGCAGAAAGTGCGATTCTTCTTTGTCTGTAACTTTGATGATAATGATAGCCAAATAGACACGGAAGAAATTCCTTATACTTTCGCGAGAAAACTAGAAAACTACATATCAACCTTCAAAGACATGAGCACTACTTGCAATAAGTGATTGATTCATTTATTCAAAAATGATGTCGTGACCAACTGAATATAGCCACTGCCTTACCATAATATTGCATATGCTAGCTTGTGAACCAGACTAGGCAAAGCCTGCAGTAGAGTGATTAAATGGCTCACTTTTGACAGAAACTTGTTAGAAGTTCAACTTTGGTAGTGAGTTTCGGATAACAATTTTGATGGATTAACTTTTACTTATGGGACTGCGTAGCAGTCACGTTTGCCTTTATTTGCTCAAAAAACTCTTTCAATACCGTTTTGGTACCAATTTTTTTCCAGCTATCAGCATCAAAATTTGGACACCAATCACAACCTAGGTCAACAGCTTTAGCTTGAATTTGATCTTCTGGACAAGAAGGATGATCACATTGAAACCTAAATCTATGGAATATATGTTTACAAGGAAATGCATACCGGTCTATTTCTATTTCTTGCTTAATAGTTGGCGTCTCTGTGATTTTTATTACAAATGCGATACCACCAATTTTTTCAATTTCGGTATTAAATGGATCATCAATGACGGTTTGGCAATGAGCTTTATAATCCCTACAAGATTGTGATTTCAGGTAGCAATTCAGAACTTCAACAATATGATAACTTGATGGAATTAATTTTCCTTGTGAGAAAATTTGGACTCCTTTCCAAGAAGCTGCATAGTCTAAAAATGCGATTGCCCTTGCTGCATCTACCTGATTGCCACCAAAACAAACGCTATATGTTGTTTTTCCTGACACTGTGGTCTCTACGAATTTTTCTGCTCCTTGAGCAATGTTCAGTGCTAAAGGAAAGTTTTTCGAATTACTTTTAGAAAATACAATTACTAACAAGGATGAAAATGACGCTGAAAACGGATCTATTTGCTGTTTTTTCATCAATAAGTTATCACTCGACATTTTCATATCTCCTTGTAAAAAATAACGACACACTAAGGTATGACGCAATGCTTACCATACTACGAAGCGAATCTGGCAAGCGTTTCGGAATAGCTCTTAAACGCATTTTATTCTTGATGCTCATGCCCAAAGCCAATTCTATGCCAGGCTTCTTTAAAATTTGAAGAGTCATATGATGTTGGCTGCAACCAATATGAAACAATCCCATTTTTCTCGCCACGATGAGCTAAGTTTCTAATTTCCTCAGGAAACATTACAAAAACATTTGGTTCCTTACCAACATTGTTTATTATTAGCCAAAAATCTCCCATAATTTTTTCAAGAGAATTTCCTAGTGGTACTGGATTTCTTTTGGTAAGTGATTTGACCTGAACTCCAATAAATTTGGTACCTGATTTGTTGTAAGCAATAATGTCTATGCCTCTAGCATTTCTTGCTGTTGGCATAACATTCCAACCCATGCAAGAAAGCTTATAGCACGCGTAATACATTCCTATATTTCCAGTTACCTGAGTTTCTAGCTTCATTATTATTGCCTTACATTTCATTAGTGCGAATGCGAGTTGGCTCACAACAAACTAAAAAGGTTAGCTTCTGCATATGAACCAAACGAGGTAAATCTGATTCATCTACTCATTTTTGGACAGGAATGAGTTATCGGCCTTACTAAATTAACTATCGATGGATTACTTCAAGTATGGGGAAATATACAAAGCAAAAAAACAAGACTTTCTATACATTAACCTAGACTTTGAAATACTTGTCCTCCTGAGATAGCTCTAGAACTATATAATTTTTGTACTTCTCATAATCATTATCTTCGAGTTGACTCACCAACATCGATACGACCTGCTGGCCAGACAGTTTTATCGACTCATCGAACAATTGACGTATATGCTTAATGTCAACTTCGTCTATAGAGTCGTGTACAACAAACGTTGGTCTTTTAAGACCAAGTGAATCAACTGTTTTTATATAGGACAAGTCAAAAGTGATTACTTCAAGACGTTTCAATCCTCCATCATTGTTTGACTGGATATCATCTACAGTTGGTTGGCAATTGCCATTTGTAGCATCTAAGTTCAGATTGAAGTTATATTCGACCCCATAGAAGGTATTGGTGTAAGCCTTAAAGTGTTTTTTAAACTCGGTTTCGAATATGTGAACATTTTGAAGTTCAGCAGCGAGCCTTCCTGAAAGCCCTTCTAGTCTTTCAGTCTCTTTTTTTAATCTGTCTTCTATACTATTCTTCTTCTCGACAATAGCATTTAGCTCAATTAGCGTTTTATTTAGCTCACCAATAGTCTTGACGGACTCTGAGATCTCTTCAATTTTCTTCTTAGACTTCAGTTCATGGTAAAGCGAAGATTTATTTTGCTCTAAAGCCTTGAGTTTAAGAGTATTATCAAGAAGTTGATCTTCAAGCTTATCAAGACCATCAGTAACAAATTCTGTTTTCGTCTCGACCAAATAATTATGAAATTTAAGCACATTATCATAGTCATTAATAACAGCCCCTAGCTTAACAGATGCATAGCCATAGATAGTCTCGAGTTCACTAAGTAGTTGATGGTTTTTGTTGCTTTCAAGTAGTTTTTGAGTCTTCTTTATATTATTTACTTTTAGATCTAACGATAGAATCTGGTCAGATAATTTATTTTGTTCATTATCGATGTGATTAATTTCACCGATTATCGCTAGCTTATCTATATTGTTTTCGCTCAGTAGTAGTGATCTTTCTAGCTTTCGGAGCTCTTTTTGAGTGCTATTAATAGTACTAAGGATTTTATCATCCTTTATAATGCCATTAAATGATTTTAACTTATTATCATAGTTACTAAGGAAGGTTTTAATACTCTGAATTGCACTCAGAATTTCAGTATCACCAAAGTTAAATAGGTACAAGAACAGAGTATTTCTATCTGCTTGAGATATCTTAAACTTATCATCATTGAACTTGACTGTCTTTGTCATTCGATGAGTATCTGTTCTCAGAAACTTTGGAGCTAGCTTTCTAAGGGTAGGCTTGTCAGAATATACATTGAACATAGTATTCAATATATGATTGTTGTACTCTTTTTTGCTCTTAACTTCATCGTTAACATAATAAGATCTGTCAGTACTTTCAATGGCAAGGTTTCGTTTGATCTCAGCGATGTTACCGTCCAACCCAATATACGCAAGGGTACAGGTCACATTGTGTTCATTAAATAACTTATGAATGTGCGGTTCAGCTGTGTCGAATTCTTCATCAATATAAATAGGGCCAATAGAACCGTCTAACAAGAAATCGATGATACGACCAGGCACAGACTTACCGATCTGGTTACCTGATAAACTCGAATCTCTCTTATTGGTGATGATATTTAGAGTATCTTTGAATTCGATCTCTCGAATTATACATCCATCAACCTTTGTCGTTAATTTGAGCAGTTTCATTGATGGAAACCTCATTGTTATTTTGTTTAATAGCAGAAATAGTGTATAGCCAGTCAAGAGTTAGGATCATATGGTCGATGGAAATAGAAAGCTCACTTTCTCCCAGCTTCATTAGGCGAGTAATCTTCATTTTACGACCTCTTGACTCTTGAAGTCGTTTTATTACGAATGCTCCAATATAGACAACGTTGATTTCTGGATTAGCACCTTTAGTCAGTATCATTAGGGTTCTCCAACACGTAACACTCAACAAAAGCATGAGCAATTACTATGTCAACTCCAAGAGCCATCTGTTCTTTGGTGAAATTGATGTTTGAAGACTTGTACAGGAATTTTGTTAGTTGAGTTCTGATATCATCTATTATTCCGTCTGCATGTTGCTTAATAGCGTCCATGTCAGGTTCCCAAACATCGATGTTGAACTTATGTAGTGCTTTTTCATACATATCATGAAGAATCAGCAAAGCCGTTTGTTTACCATTAACAATGTTCTTCTCAACCGTACCATACGCAGACTCAATATGTGATGAATAGCTCTTGTACTTTAGAACAATGCTTCTATTGTTCCTCAACTGATTATGTTTGATCTTCTTAGAGACTTTAGAGGGAAATGTACGATCCTTGATGTCTATAGTAACTTGAACTTGTGAGAGCTCGCTAATGACGTCATTGATGATAGAGTCAACCTTAGACTCTGGTGGCTCCGAGTTATTGAAGTCACCGTTCACCTCTTGGATTTGAACTAACGTTCCTGTCATACCTTTACTTTACCTATCTCATTGATTGAGATTGAAGTTACCATTCAATACACCTGTATTGATGTTGGTAGTACCTTCTTGCTTGACATCTTGTTGGTTGTCATGGGTGCTGTTGTTTTTGATGCTAATAATCTGCTGTTGTAGTTCGTAGTTATTCGCTTCAAGCTTTTCGCACTTAACCTTAAATTCATAGTTACTGGCTTGATAGCTTTCACACTGAACTTTAAGCTTCTTCTTTTCGTTTCGTTGTGATAGCGAAAAAATGAAACCAACAACCGTGCAAAACCAAGCAATTGTCGTCCCTAGAGGACTGGTATACCAAGCTAAAAACTCATGCATATACTTTCCTATCGATAAATAATTAAATTCTATAGGGTTTTTCGCCAACTTAACAGGTTGAAGTTATACATTTGTGTTTTTAATCAATGGTTTTAACATCTAATGTTCGACAATCTTATAGGGAGGTGAGAGCAATCGGTAGTGCTCACTAATTCCCCAGAATATCTGCAATCATTAGCAAAAATATCGGTAAACGAACAACCAAGACTTTATAGAGCTAAAGAGCTGAGTTGTTTTGGGGCATAAACGTGCCAGAACTGATCGGCCTGACACGAGTTTGAACCAAAGCGCGCTAGCCCGAAGCCAGCGCAAAAATGCGCGGGGTTTTAGCACGTGAACCAGACTAGGCAAGTCTGATTCGTTGAATCACTCTGGGGTAGAGTGATTCGCGGGCTCAATTTTAATGTCCGAATCTTTATCTAGATTAGTACGCTCATCTTTTAGATTGTCTTTATACAGCTAGAGTAAACCATCAAAATATTATTTTTTTAGGTTTAAACTTTTACCTCCTTTAACTAAGTACTGAGCGAGCCTATCACTTTCTTGAGGAAGAGAACTTGTGTTCATTTTGTACCCCAAACTTTTTACATCTTCAATAAGTTCTATTGCTCGTAACACTCCTATAGAAGAATCGATATCGTATACACTTAGTCCTGTAGTTTGAGATATTTTCCCTCTGGAGACTGATACTTCACTGAGGCTATTTTGGCGTATAGACAAAAGATAGAGAAACAACTTTAACGCATCTCTTTCTGATGGGTATCGATTCTTCAACCCTGTAAAGGAAACCACACGACCGTTTGGACCTAATAACGCTCGGCAAGGTAACTTACACCATCCTGAAATTGATAAGCCTACAATCTCATATACTACCTTCCTTGTAGTACCTTGTTTATGAATTAAGCCGCAAGAGATTAACTTCTTAAGGCCCCTTGACACTAAAACCCGACTTAAAGAGCAGTATTCTGAAAGTTGATCATACGTCAAACTAGACCCAATCAACTCCCTTTCCCTCAACACTTTCAAGTGAACCTGTAATATTGGCGGGTACGGAATCATTTTTCGGTCACTATATAAGCACAAACAGATATAAATTTTTAGTGCTGAAATTTCACCGGAAATATCTTTCTCTCTTCGTGAACTAAAGTGTTCACGAAGTATTCCTTTACCAAGCCAATCCGAAGGCATTTTAACCCACAGTAAAGTTGGCATATTTAGAGTTTTCCTAATATTGAACCAATAAACTCAACACCATATCCACTGACCAATGCAATGACTGTTATTAATAATAAAATCAGTTCCTTATGAATCTTTGCTAGCCTCTCAAGAAGAGTTATAAACTCATCAAGATATTTCAAAACTATGCCCATGATATAAACCTCTAAGTGTCCCCAATAAGTGCATCATTGAGTAAATGATTAAAGATGTCTATAACTGGACGCAATGTCTTTCTAGAGAGTAAAAATGATTTAAATCCTTTAAACTTATGTTTTTACTGTCTAATTAAATAGCAATTAAAAACAAAGTTAGTTCACAGCAATACCAAGTTAGTTCACGATGATGAGCAATAATCACCCACCTTAATCCAATTAAAGCATTACGATTACTCACTGTAATCGTATTTAAGGAGCGAAAGCATCAAATAATGAAAAATAGCGCAAGCGAAAAATGGCAGGATTGTATGCATGAATCAGACTAGCCAAGTCTGATTCGTTGAATCACTCTGTCTTAGAGTGATTCAATGGCTCATTTTTGGACATTTCCGAGATAAAGCCTTAACTCTAACTCGTCAGTTTCGGATAAAAATTTCTATGGGTTAACGCCTTGCTAAGCGCGCGAAAAATTGTTGGCTAAAATAAGCGAGGAACGAGCAAAAGCCAACTGTTTTTTGTCCATTTAAGCAACTTGTTACATTCACTTTTGGAGAATTTTTTCCTTTTCCTGTTCATATTCTTCTTGGGATATAATTCCGTCATCAAGTAATGACTTTAACTCTCTTAATTCATCATATTTATTTGTTGGTGTCGTTGGGCTATTTTGAGCGCTCTGTTCTTTCTTAATAGCAACACAAGTAAATACCAACTCTGATCTAGGAAAGTTACCAGCAACATGCGCTCCTACAGAAACTCTTTCTCGAAGCAATTCATAACGGAGCCCTTTATTTTCACAGAAACTCTCAGCTCTATTTTCCGCACTATTTCGTACAGATTGAACAGATACAAATCCTGTAGCTCCTTGATGAAAAATTCTATATGCTTCTGAGTCAGGGATGTCGTTACGGATTATCGTTTCCTCACCTTCATATACTGCGCCATCAAAACCTGATTTACTTTTTTCTGCCCTTTGAATACTTGAAGAAACTGAGCAGGCAGTTAATAACAAACAAGCTATTACACCACTTAAATATTTTACTTTAATTACCATGTGCGACAGACCTTGTGAATGTAACATTTTATTCGTGCGCATGCGTGTTTACCTCGTTAGACCAGTGAAAACGCGCACGGTTAACTATCTGTATGCAAAGAACTTATCAGCTTTCTGCCAAATACACCATCTGGAAAAACGCGCATGCGCGTTTTCCAAACCTATTAACTAAAAGTCAGCTACTATAGTCACCTGATTTTATAGAGTTTTATTTTTTGCAGATGGAGTTAATGGCACTAATTTTGTCTGAAAATCATACCAAAACACCTAAATTTAAATACGACTGTATACCCATACATTGTTAGTTGATTTCTGGTAAGGCAAAACATAGGTAAATACATAAGAATTTTTATGGCAACAGGAATGGGAATTTTCGATTGATCTAACGAACTGAAAGAAGGAATGGGGCAGAAATGGCTTAGGATGACCTCCTTAACACTTACCAAGCCAAAATAATACAAACTAAATATGTCCTCCCCTTAATTAAGTCTACATTGGCTCAATATGATAATGAGACTAGCTCACTTAGGGTATACCCCAAGCAAACTAGCTACATCACATTGCCAATTGGTTCGCTATATATTGATTTAAAACCCTACTCGCACTAGCATCGTAAACCACATCCTAAAAACACCAAATGAGGCAAAATGTTTATTCGGGCGGGCCTACCTACGCGCATCAACAGATGAACAAGATGCCAATCGAGCCAGAAATGAGTTGGTTCAGTTTTCAGACAGTAAAAATGTTCGCATTGCCAGTTTTTATACTGAGACGCAATCAGGGACGAAAATTGAACGGCCTGAACTTGGGCGCTTAATCATAGACTCTCACCCTGGCGATGTTTTACTCATAGAAAAAGTCGATAGATTGTCTCGCCTCCCCTTCGAGCAATGGAAGGTCCTAAAAAGTAAATTGGTAAAAGCCAATATTCATATTGTGGTCGTTGACCAGCCAATGACACATGGGATCTTAAGTGGCACAGAAGAACATACCATGATCGCAAAGGTACTAACTGAGTTCATGATTGATTTAGCCGCGGCAATGGCCAGAGATGATTACGAGACAAGAAGAAAGCAACAAGCGCAAGGCATCGAAAAGGCCAAAACCTTAGGCAAATACCTTGGACGTCAGCCTGACCATGGATTAAGGCAAAATATTCGGTTACTACTCGATGAAGGGAAAAGCTGGTCACAAGTGCAGAGTCTGCTTAAATGCAGTCGTTCTACCATTGCCAAAGCAGCTAAGTTGAATGAGCTAAAAACCGATGAATCAATTCTCTAAAGATTTGATTCATTCTAAGGCAAAAACATGCCCCGCTGGAAGGAAGATACGGGGCGAAATAGGGGTTCTGTAGCAAAGTTGAGTGTCATGCTGTGGATGCTCAAGTTCCCACGGACTCAGAACTTAACTCAGAGCTTCACTCAGATAATCAAGTAGCATGCGCACTTTAGGTGATAAGTGCCGGTTGTGAGGATAGAGTGCCCAGATCCCCTCTTTAGGTTGACGATTTTGCTCCAACAGTGGAACAAGCTGTCCATCTTCTAAAAAAGGCAATACATAGTACTCAGGTAGCTGAATGATGCCTATGCCTTTTATCGCGGCATCAACGAGTGCATAGCCACTGTTACAGGTCAAATTACCCTTAACCCTGACATTTCTCGTCTTTCCATTTTCCTGAAATCGCCAGTAATCTAATGTTCCCAACAGACAGTTATGCTGTTCCAGCTCAGACAGTGAGTGAGGTATTCCAAAAGTTGAAACATAATCTGGGGAGGCGCAAACATATTGAGTTCTTGAGCCTAGTCTTTTGGCCATAATACTCGAGTCTTTAAGCTGTCCGAGTCGAATGGCGAGATCGTACCCATCATCGATTAAGTCGACATTCTGATTCGTCAGATTTATCTTTACTTCAAGCTCTGGGTATTTAGCGATAAAATCGTTCACCAGCGGCGCAAGCGTTTTTTCACCATAAGTTACTGGAGCGGTAATTTTTAACAGCCCTCTCGGTGTACTCTGTAAATTGGTAATCGCGCGCTCGGCCTCTTCTAATCCATTCAGCACTTGCCTGCAGTGTTGATAATAGATCCGACCCACTTCGCTCACCGACACTTTACGTGTGGTGCGGTGAAACAGCTTAGTAGCCATTCGGGTTTCTAATGCGCTGACCTGCCTGCTGACTTGCGCGGTAGATATCCCAAGCTGTTTTGCGGCCTTGGTAAAGCTCTCTGCCTCTGCAACGGCTACAAATTCGCTAACGCCTTCCCAATTAAACATTGTTGCTTCCCAGTAATTATAGGTCTTCAATAATACTCATTATCGTCAAAAATATTGTGGATGCAATTTGTATCCTAAATAAGAGTGAATTTCATTTTGTTCTCACACCACATAGGGGTAGCGCTTTTCACATTCAAAATTGTTACTGAGAAGGAAAAGATATTTCCGAAATTATGGGATTATCATTACTTTTGAGTGGAATATAATCCTCGTTATCCAAGTAATACAGGCGAAGATCTTCAGGCTTTGACATCAACCCAGGCCAGTTTATCGCCTCAAAACTACTGACCCATTAGCAAATTTACCCTTTTTTATTCAATACGAGGAAAGACAAATGAGTACTACATTTTATATGCCTCCAATGTCTCTGATGGGACAACATGCTATCAAATTGTTAGGCACAGAACTGCAGGCAAGAAACTTCAACAAGGCACTGATTGTTACAGATAAGGCATTAGTAGATATCAAGTTGGTGGATAAGCTGACAGATCAGTTATCTGCTCACGATATCGCATTCGTAATTTTTGATGGCGTTAAGCCGAACCCGACAGAAAAAAATATTGAACAGGGTTTGGCTCTGCTCGAAGCGCAAAAATGTGACTTCGTTATTTCGTTCGGCGGAGGTTCTTCACACGACTGTGCTAAAGGCATCGCATTGGTCGCAGCCAACGGCGGCCACATTCGTGATTACTCTAAAGGGGTTCATCTGTCGGCTAAGCCACAACTACCTCTGGTGACTGTGAATACTACAGCTGGTACTGCAGCAGAGATGACGATATTTGCCATCGTGACCAATGAGGAAGATGAAACTAAATACCCGATTGTAGATAAAAACCTAACTCCAATAATTGCAGTAAACGACTCAGAGTTGATGGTTGCAATGCCTAAGTTCCTCACGGCAGCGACAGGCATGGATGCATTGACTCATGCGATAGAAGCTTATGTGTCGACGGCAGCAACGCCAATAACCGATGCCTCAGCAGTTAAAGCTATTGAGCTTATTGCCCAAAACCTGAAGGCGGCAGTTAACAATGGTGAAAATCGTGAGGCTCGTGAGGCTATGCAATACGGTGAGTACCTTGCAGGTATGGCATTCTCTAATGCTTCATTAGGTTATGTACACTCGATGGCTCACCAACTCGGTGGTGTCTATGATCTGGTGCACGGCCTCTGTAACGCCATCTTGTTACCGATAGTGTCACGTTTTAACGCGGTTGAAAAAGTGGAGCGTTTTGCCGAAGTGGCGAAAGCAATGGGTGTAAATACTGTGGGCATGACGTTAGTCGATGCAGCTGAAGCTGGCATCCTTGCTATCGAGAAACTATCTGCTTCGGTTGGCACAGATCAGAAACTGTCTGATCTTGGTGTTAAGGAGGGCAAGCTTGAGCTTATGGCAATCAACGCCCTGAATGATGCCTGTTCCTTAACAAATCCAAGAAAGGCAACCACTGAAGATATTATTAATATTTTCAAGAAAGCTATGTAATTCAAACCAAACAGCCTCAGGTGGAGGTTGTCTTAACTAAATATCCATGGAGTAATCACTATTAAAACTTTAATTCACCCTCAAGTCGATAACGGTATTGTTGCCGGTCGTGATGGCTTTTCTGGCGGTTATTTATTCTGTAAGTGCAGCAGTAAGCCCGTTGAAGTTACCGTTGGTGCTCAGACTGCCCACAATCATGTTTGCGGTTGTAGCAAATGTTGGAAGCCAGAAGGAGCCTTGTTTTCTCAAGTCGCCGTTGTCGCACGTGACAAGGTGAGCGTCACTGAAAATTCTCACAAATTGATCATTATCGACGAATCGGCAACTATTCAGCGTTATGCCTGCAAAGAGTGCGGCACGCATATGTTTGGCCGCATCGAAAACACGGGCCACCCCTTCCATGGTTTAGATTTCGTCCATACGGAACTATCTTCAGAACAAGGTTGGTCTGCACCAGAGTTTGCGGCGTTTGTGTCATCGATCATCGAGTCGGGCGCAGCGCCTGAATCCATGGGGGATGTACGTAACACCCTTAAAGAGTTGGGACTGGAACCTTACGACTGCTTATCTCCTGTATTGATGGATGCCATCGCTACTCATATAGCGAATAACGGCTAAGTTCGTTTCTGTTTCATCAATCAATTCCCGTTCTGGGCAGGGCAAGAGCGTGAACGTTTTACAATCTAAACTCGTTCGCAAAATAGACGGTAGTTGAGTGTTAAATAAACAGGAATCGCTTTGTAATATGTAGATAGGATTATCTTCTATACATCGCGTTTAAAAATCAACCACTCACGCCCTCGCCCTGCCGTTCTGGGAGGTACAGGATTTAATAAAAAATTGTTACGACACTTTTTATGTCAGATTTTAGCGGTAGCCATGATCGATATATACATTGATGGAACGAAATTAAATTTATAGGTGCGAAATTAGCATTGAAAGAATTAAAGAAAGCCTTGAATATATAATTGCTACTTTTAATAGCCTGTATGTAAATGCAAAACAAACACAAATAATGCATAAAGCACCCTTATTGGTGGGTTATGTTAAATTAAATGGAAAAACAACATATGACCACATTGACAGATAAGCCTGGGATATCGCTATTTAAAGCAGGCTCATTAAAATTGAATGAACTAAATGAAATTATTAAAATTGAAGGCTTGCGAAGCCAAATGGCTGAAGTTGCTGTTACCAATAATTCAAACGCACTGACAATTGGTCACTTCATCATGCAACCAGGCGTCGAATTTGAATACATCTATGATTCTGTAGAATATAAAGTTGTGACGAAAGGTAAAATTATTATGCGAGACCAGCAAGGTAATAAATATGTTGCCGAAGTAGGCGATGTTATTATTTTCTCACCAGATGTGACGGTTATCTTTGATGCTGAAAGTGATGGCGAAGCCGTTTATACCGCTCACCGTAAAGCTGCAGCAGAGTTTGCTCCACAGGCATAATAATGGATATCGCTAATAGAATCCAAAATGTCAGATTTTAAATTATAATAGTATGGAAACCATGGTTGTCAATTAGGGTAAGAGCGTGAACGTTTTACAATCTAAACTCGTTCGCAAAATAGACGGCAATTGAGTGTTAAATAAACAGGAATCGCTTTGTAGTATATAGAGTGGATTATCTTCTATACATAGCGTTTAAAAATAAACCACTCTCGCCCTGGATTGTCAATGGTTTCTACCTGTTTACCCATAACCGCTCTTATCTTGAATTACAACATCTGCATTTCAAAGCTGCAGGTTTTCCGCTCAAGCTTGTGCAGTTCAAACGGACCAGCGGTTATGTGCTGGTGTATTGCCCTGGTTTCTTCAACAGTCATTGTTACCTACTGATAGCCATCATTAAACATTGGGATAAGAACAAGCCGAATGATGTCGATAATACTGATCGTGATACCGGCTTAATGAACCAACTGGAGAAAATAGCCGAAGGCTTCAGGGAGCAGTTTTAATTATACCGAATTTGCCCAACGCGCCAAAAATGTAAAGTTAACCTACATTAAGGCCTTGTTGCTTGTCCGCTGATACAGCATATCTCGACTCTCTACGAGCTTGTTGGCTCATGGCAGTTTAGTGGCAATTAATGTGAGTCCGCCTAGATGAATGCAAGCCCGTTGTTAGTTAATCTGCCCCCATTGGCAGTTAATGTGAGTCGGCGGCACCGCTTATTATCAATTAATGTGAACCCAGTTTGGCGGATGTAATCGCGCCGAAGGGATTATGTGTGCAAGCCGCTACACCTAAGCTGCCTCGACTTTGTTTAAATAGCTGTCGAACAAGGCGATAAAGCTTCAGTGTTTCAACGCTTATCACGTTTGCAGGGCGTTTATGCCAATCGTAATAGCCTGACTTACTGACACTCATTACTCGACATAACAGTGCTATGGGAAACAGTTGAGATTGCAGTTTGATGAAACGAAATCTTACTTCATTTCTCTCGCAAAGAAGGCGCTTGCCTCGGCGTGCCCCTTGGGTATTTTTAGAATTTCTTTCTCCATGCGTAATTCTCTGTTTTCTCTACGCAATCTCTTTAGCTCATCACACTCAGACTCTTCTAAGGTGATACCTTGTTACAGGGCTTGGTGTTTTTCCTTCCAGCCTGTAAAGCAGGCTCGTGCTAACTCCAAGAGACTTTGCCGCATCGGCAACGCTATAACCTTGTTCTAGCACCATCAAGACAGCTTCATCTTTAAATGCCTGCGGATAACTCTTATGTGATTTCTTCAGACTCATATAGACCTCTTAATTTATTGACCCTACTGTCTCAAAATTAAGTGTCCGATGGGATTAGACCAGAACAGTTTCATCCATTCGCCACGAGCCAGATACTCGACGCTTTGTCTTCCTGAATATGGCTTCGAACTGCGGTGCATATTTGATAACCCAGCGGTTCAAGGTTGAGTGGTCAAAATGAATGTTTCGCTCCGCGAACATTTCCTCAATTTCACGGTAACTAAGTTTATTGGCTAGGTAATATCGTAGCGCTTGCATGATGATATCTGATGGGAAGTGTCATGCCGTGGCATGCTCCAAATTAATGCCTGCACATCATCAACACTTTAGTTTACTTCGTCTGCTTTGCGACAGTCCCCTAAAAAGCACTGACCTTGGTACTAACCAAATCGTTAAATTTTTCCTATGTTAACGACTTTTGATACGTTCATTAACGCATCATAAGAAGAAGGGATTTCACCATCATTTATTGAGGGCTGTCCCTCGTCAACCCCATAAAACTCAATGTGGACACTTGGGTATGGATTATCGCCATTTGCTTCAATGATGGTATTCGTCAACATGTTTTGTACTTCTTCGAGCGATTGGTTTTCAGAATATAGCCAATACTCTTTAGCTTCTTTATCTGGTGAGAACACGCTGACTTCAAAGCCGTATGTATATACACCTTTATATGACACCGGCTCTTTAGATCGTTCAGCACAACCAAATAACACCAAAACACTAACTAACAATAAAAGAGGTTTCATTGTTCACTTCCCGCTTCAAGTAAATCGATTAATTCTTGAGTAATGGTGTCAACTTGATATTGAACGGACACCGAAACAACCTTCTCTGCCAAACCATCAAAATGATGGCGATATAGCGCACTCAACCACTACAGCCAATAACTAACCTGCTACCCAACTCATAGGGCATATATATACTCCAAATTGTGATAATAAATCTTGAAGAACTCTAAGCTTTGTATACACGTCTTGCGCGTTTATTCAGGTTAGATCAGTAAAACGTATAATGATAATTGTTTAATCCACAACAGTTTTTAACCATCATCCTCAATTCACCTTTTATCAAAACGAGAATGCATACTTTGGTTCCCTCGTATCTCCTGAAGCTGTGCAAAAACGATTTTAGTTGATTGAATTTAGCATATTGTTTCTTATTCTTAATAGTACCTCGTGAACTGAACAGGCTTGATTTCTACTATGTGTCACAAAAGCTCAATAATACTGTATAAACACGGCGTTGTTGATTAAATCATTTCATAGAACGTAATCGTTCCAAGGCTTCTGGCTGATTAAGCAACTTGCTGACGAATGGGCATACCCAGTCTAATGACTTTGTTCATCGCCTTCACACCGGCCAATACCTCTGCGACTTGCCCATTGTAATCACGTAAACTCAGCATTGGACTATTCAACTGTTTATATCGGCCCATGGCGGTCTCTGCTAGAGAGCGCTGGTGATAGCCATTATCGATTTTCCATTGTTTCAGCTGACCCGCTTTCAGTGCTTCTACCGCTTCATTGCGTGGATGCCCCTTTTCCCATAACCCGCATTTGAGCGCGGTGGGATGGTAGCTTTGCAGCCTTTACGTCGCAGTAATTGATAACAACCCTTTGTATCATAAGCCCCATCTGCCGATACCTGCATTATCTTTCGCCGTAAAGGATTGAGTAAGGTCGGCAGTACTTCATTATCGCCTACTGACACAAGACTGACTTCAGCGGCAACGACTTCGTGAGTGCTTGCATCGATGGCTAAGTGCAACTTACGCCATGTGCGGCGTTTTTCGCTGCCATGCTTGCGGGTTTTCCATTCGCCTTCACCAAACACTTTTAGTCCTGTAGCATCGACAACCACATGCGTTATGGGATTGCGACTGGGGTTGCGGTACTGAACATTGACTGTCTTAGCGCGTTTACTGATAGAAGTGTAATCGGGGGATTTAAGTCGCACACTCATCAACGTAAACAAAGCGTTGGAGAAAGCCTTCTAGCGCACGCAACGATAAATTAAAGATGCATTTGACCATCAACGCGGTTTCAATCGTCACATCACTATAGCTAAACCCGCGTCCACGCCCGCCATGATGTTCATGGCAGTACCACGCGTTTACTGCAGCTTCATCCACCCTGAAGGTGAGCGAACCACGGTTCACTAACGCTTGGTTGCATTGCTTCCAATTAACAATTTTACGTATTGGTTTGCCCATGTTGCCGTCCTGAAGGTGAGTCAGGAGCTCTGATCATGGCAACACCGATTAGTTCAAGGATTTGTTCAACAACGCCAGGCGGTGGGACCGATGACGTTAAACCCAGATAAAGCTTCAACCGAAGACGTTATAAATACAGCTTAATATTTAAGCAAAGAGTGGCAGCTATCTTGAAAAGCACCGATAGTTAATGTAGGTATGCGTTACGATTTATAAGCCTAGCCATATATTTCTGAACTGAGTTAGCACATTGTCCAGCTGTAAATGTGAGTAACATCTTTTTGATAAATGACATTTTTGATTAAAACGGAACCTATTATCTAAACGGATAATAGGTTTTTTATGAGATGGGTATATGGATTAGTGGCTATGCCCCTGAGATAGGTTGATCATTATCACACCAAGGGCAACCAACAGCATGCCAATCCAAGCTGTCATGTCCAGATGCTGACGATAGAAGAGTGCTGACAGAAGTGTCACTGTAACAATAGCCATTCCAGCCCAGAGCGCATGTACTACGCCGACAGGCATTCCCTTCATCGCCTGGCCCAAGAAAATAAAAGCCGTCAAATGCCCCAAAATCACCATGACAGCAGGGAGTGGTCGCGTGAAACCATCGTCGCCTTAAGCGCCACATGAGATAAGGCTTCAGCCATGACACCTAGTAATAGAAAGATCCAACTCATAATATAAGCCTTAAATTTAAAATGTTCGACAGAATAAGTCCGCTGCTTTGATAGAAATAATGATTTGTTGCGGCTATTATTGATATTGACTTAGATGGTAATCGGGTAAAATAACAAATGACTTTTACCCATTTGTAATAAAGATAGGTACCCAAAAAAAAAGGTCTCGCCACAAATGACAACCTTTTCAGTCAGATCTTATTAGTTAAAATAAGTTACTGGTTTAAGTTTAATTACTTGCCCAGATGCTCGGCATGAAAACGCAGATGGTTTTCGATAAAGCTGGAGATGAAATAGTAGCTATGATCATAACCTCTCGATAATTAAGCTCTAGAGGTAACCTTAACCTTAGCAGCAGCCTCGAGCACTTCGGGCTTCAACTGCTCAATAAGAAAGTTATCAGCGTCACCTTGGTCTACCAGAGCCGGTACAATTGGGTCGCCTGGCGCATCAAGATACTGGCATCATATTCCATCCATGTCGCCGAATCTCGGCCTAAATAGGTAGTCAAC